>JANXWW010000126.1 GCA_025350945.1 Burkholderiales bacterium | reverse complement strand
CTTGCACGATCGCGTGATCGTTAAGCGTTTAGAAGAAGAGCGGAAAACCGCATCCGGTATCGTTATTCCCGATACCGTGGCTGAAAAGCCAGACCAAGGCGAAGTGCTCGCCATTGGCAACGGCAAAGTCGGTGACGACGGCAAGGTCCGTCCGCTCGACGTTAAAGTCGGCGACCGCGTGTTGTTCGGCAAGTATTCCGGCCAAGCGGTAAAAGTCGATGGCGACGAATTACTTGTCATGCGCGAAGAAGACATCATGGCTGTTGTTGCGACCAAGTAAAAAAGCTTCGCGCTTTTTTATAAAAGAATCTGCCAACAATTTCCACAACGAATTCATTTAAGAGGTAATTAATATGTCAGCAAAAGAAGTCAAATTCGGCGAATCAGCTCGCGCCCGTATGGTCACCGGTGTAAACGTGTTGGCCAATGCAGTTAAAGTCACGCTTGGCCCTAAAGGCCGTAACGTCGTACTAGAGCGCTCATTCGGCGCACCGACCATCACCAAAGACGGCGTATCGGTCGCCAAAGAAATCGAATTGAAAGACAAGTTCGAAAACATGGGCGCACAGATGGTGAAGGAAGTCGCTTCCAAAACATCTGACGTTGCAGGCGATGGCACCACTACCGCGACCGTGCTCGCGCAGGCTATCGTTGTCGAAGGCATGAAGTATGTGGCCGCCGGCATGAACCCAATGGACTTGAAGCGCGGCATCGACAAAGCTGTAACTGCGATCGTGGCCGAGCTGAAAAAAATCTCGAAGCCCACCACCACCAACAAAGAAATCGCCCAAGTCGGTTCGATCTCGGCCAACTCGGACGAGAACATCGGCAAGATTATTTCTGATGCCATGGAAAAAGTCGGCAAAGAAGGCGTGATTACGGTTGAAGACGGCAAGTCACTCGACAACGAATTGGAAGTGGTTGAAGGGATGCAGTTTGACCGTGGCTATTTGTCACCCTACTTCATCAACAACCCAGACAAACAAGTTGCGTTACTGGATGACCCGTTCATTTTGTTGCACGACAAAAAAATCTCGAACATCCGCGATTTGCTGCCGATTTTGGAACAAGTGGCGAAGTCCGGTAAGCAGCTCCTCATCATCGCTGAAGATGTCGATGGCGAAGCGCTCGCGACCCTCGTGGTCAACAACATTCGCGGCATCCTGAAAACCACCGCTGTTAAAGCGCCAGGCTTCGGTGATCGTCGTAAAGCCATGCTGGAAGACATCGCGATTCTCACCGGCGGCACCGTGATCGCGGAAGAATTGGGCTTGAAGCTGGAAAACGTGACCCTGAAGGATCTGGGCCGTGCGAAGAAAATTGAAGTCGGCAAAGAAAACACCACGATCATCGACGGTGCAGGCGCTGAAGACGACATCAAGAATCGCGTTGCCACGGTTCGTAAGCAAATCGATGACGCAACATCAGATTACGACAAAGAAAAACTGCAAGAGCGCGTGGCTAAGTTGGCTGGCGGCGTTGCCGTGATTCGTGTGGGTGCGGCTACCGAAGTCGAAATGAAAGAGAAAAAAGCACGCGTTGAAGATGCCTTGCACGCGACTCGTGCAGCCGTTGAAGAAGGCATTGTGGCTGGCGGCGGCGTCGCATTGCTCCGCGCACGCACCAACGCAGGCAAGATCAAAGGCGACAACGTTGAACAAGAAGCCGGTATCAAAATCATTATGCGTGCGATTGAAGAACCATTACGCATGATCGCCTACAACGCAGGCGACGAGCCAAGCGTGGTAGTGAACAAGGTTGTTGAAGGCAAGGGCAATTTCGGCTACAACGCAGCCACCGGCGAATACGGTGACTTGGTTGAGCTGGGCGTGCTCGACCCAACCAAAGTAACCCGTTTTGCGCTGCAAAACGCAGCCTCAATCGCATCCCTCATGCTCACAACCGACGCCATGGTTGCTGAAATGCCAAAAGAAGAATCAGGCGGCGGCATGGGCGGTGGCGGTATGGGTGGGATGGGCGGCATGGGTGGGATGGATATGTAAGACGGTTCGAGCAAAAGTAGGGTTACGTAAATAAACCTACTTTTGCCCGGTTAAAGCTAGTCAAAATCACGAGCAAAGCCAGTTGATATTGGATGATAAAACCGAGAGTATTAAAAGCCATAAAGCAAAGTTATAAAGCAAAGCTATAAAACAAAAGCCCGGGGAAACCGGGCTTTTGTTTTTTTCATCTACAACTCGACAATCGGGTCGTGACAACATACACAAATTTTATTTCCATCCACATCACGAAAATATGTCCCGTAATAATTCGCATGATATTCAGGCCGCAATCCCGGCGCGCCCTCGCTCAATCCGCCGTGCGCCAGCGCGACTTCATAAACGCGATCAACCGCATCACGACTAGGCGCAAGCAGCGCGACCATTTGCCCGTTTCCCGCCGTAGCCGCGTTGCCGTCATAAGGTTTACCAATGGTTTACCAATTAAAAATAATGGTCGCGACGCAGAAGGTGAAACCCACGCTGCCCACGGTTTTTCGGTATCGCAAAATCGCAATTGCAAATCCAGTTCGCTCATGACGGCGGAATAGAATTTGAAGGCTTGGTTGAAGTTATTTACACCGAGGAAAATGTGGGAGAGCATTAATGTCACTCTTCAAAAAGTGTGTCGAACAAATCGAAGCCCGCGCATAAGCATAAATATGCAACGGGCGACACTCTAATACTATTTTTAGCAGGCAGTAATTTAGCAAACTCAATGATAGGTTGTTGTTCACTATGAATATTTGAACGACTATTTAATAGAACGCAAGCCAGTATAGTGCGCAATTGCGTAAGCTAAAATTGAGTTTGTTCGTGCAAAAATCTTTGGGGGAAATATTAAGGTGGCTCTGTGACGGCTGAACAAAGACTCGCACTTATTGAGGCTAAAATTAAACGCGCTGAAAGACACTTTTACAGATTTGAATAGTGAAGTTCAGGCATAAACTTTTTCCTCATGTTCATTCTGTGCTGGCCCACCTTGGGTGGGCGTCAACTTGGCTGTTGCGTTTGTGAAAATGTACTAAGCTGCGACCGCTTGTGGCCGGGGCATGGCAGCGCAGGCACGCTCAGCAGGGAAAATCGCGGAAAAAATCGTGCCGTGATTGACGGCGTCCATTGAGCTTTGAATCTCAAGATGGCTGTCGTGGCGCAGTAAAACATGCTTGACAATCGCCAGCCCCAAACCGGTGCCGCCAGACGCGCGTGAGCGTCCCCGATCCACACGATAAAAGCGCTCCGTCAGACGCGGCAAATGCTCCGCGCCAATACCTTCACCGTTATCGATTACGCGAAATATAAGCGGCGCGTTTTGATCTGCCTGCGACCATTGCACAGAAATTGCGCTGCCCTCCGGCGTGTAGCGCACCGCGTTGGTCATTAAATTGCCAAATGCGCTGCTGATTTCGTCCCGATTGCCCAGTAGCCACGGGCCGGTGATTTCCTTGGTGATGGTATGACGTTGCGCCGACAGTTGTTCCGCATCACTGACCAAGGTTGCAATCAGTTCCGGGATGTTAATGGGTGCCACGTTAAGGCGATTGCGGTTGTCTTCCAACCTGGACAGCGTGAGCAAATCTTCAACCAAATGTTGCATCCGCGCGGTCTGCGCGCTCATGTGCGCGAGCGATTTTTTGAGCAGCGCTTCATTGCTGGTACCTGCAATGGTGACGGTTTCCAAAAACCCCGTGACGACAGTGAGCGGTGTTCTTAATTCATGCGATACGTTGGCGACAAAGTCCCGGCGAATAGTTTCCAGTCGCTCGCGTTCCGAAATATCGCGCGACAGCAATAGCATTTGATCTTCACCAAATGCCACCAGCTGAAGCGATAGTGTTACCTCGGTTGATGCGTTACCCGACCCCAATTTATTGGGCTGCAAGCGAATAATCAGCGGCTCCAAAAAATTGCGTGAGTCAAGATAAGCGATCAATTCAGGATTGCGGATGAGATAAGTCACCACCTGCATGCGATCACGTTTGAACGAGAGGCCAAGATGTGTTTCTGCGCTGGGGTTGCACCACACAATATTGTATTGCTCATCCAGCATTACCGCGCCATCGGGCAATGCTGTAGCAGCAGCTTGAAAGCGGCTTAGTGAATCGGTCAGCGTGCGTTGTGCTGCGCGCTCGTGACGGATTACACGATAAAGATGGCCAAGCGTATCGCCCCACAAGCCAATGCCCTCCGGCAAGGTGGCTGCTTGTGGATCATTCAGCCATACCGACAATGACGCTAATTTGTAAGCATAATAACCGACGACGGCGAGTATCACCGCAGCACCCAGTGCAGCGCCCCACGTCACGTCAACAACCAGCGCGACCGCACCACCCGCAGCGATGGCGATCAGGCTCACGCGAATCAAAGCCAGGAGTGTAAATTTTGCAACGGGCGACATGAAGGTGACGAGATTTTGCCAAGTGGAAATCGACTCGTTATTATGCAACGAGATGCCGCTAATCCGCCGCGAATCGATAACCGCTGCCGCGAACGGTATGGACCAAAAAATCATGCTTGGATGGCGACAATGCTGCACGCAGCCGACGAATATGCACGTCTACCGTGCGCTCCTCGATAAACACATGATCGCCCCACACAAAATCGAGCAACTGGGTGCGCGAATAAACCCGTTCAATATGCGTCATGAAAAAATGCAGCAGGCGAAATTCAGTCGGCCCCATTGAAAGTGTTTGGCCGTGCCCGGAAATTTTGTGCGAGGTGGGGTCAAGTCTGAGACCGTGGTATTCGATCACGTCCTGCGTCAACTCTGGCGCGCGGCGGCGCAACACCGCTTTAATGCGCGCTTCCAGCTCACGCACTGAAAACGGTTTGGTCATGTAATCGTCTGCGCCGCTTTCAAGACCTTTTAGCTTATCTTCTTCCTCACCTTTGGCGGTGAGCAAAATTATCGGCAGTGATTTGGTGCGGGAATCGCTGCGTAGACGACGTGCCAAATCAACGCCACTCATACCGGGCAGCATCCAGTCTAGCAGCGCCAAATCGGGTAGCTCTAATTGCACCTGCTTTAATGCGCTCTCCGCGCTGTCGTGCGTGAGTACGCGGTAGCCGCCCATTTCCAGATTAATCTGGATCAGATCTTGTATCGCCGGTTCGTCTTCTACCACGAGGATGGTTGGGTTCATATCAGTTCATACCTTTTATCGATAGTTACATCATATTTCAGCTTTGTGAAGGTAATGTGACAGTCGTTCTAATCACCTCGTAATCCAATAGCAAAGTATCATGTTGACATTAAGTTAAACAGCTCTGACTGGAACAGCATGGCAGGCCTTACCCCGACTTCACCACGACCTACCGAAATCAAGCTGCACCAGAAATCCCGCGAGCTGGAAATTCATTTTGATGACGGCGCCGAATTCCGTTTTTCATGCGAATTCTTGCGGGTTTATTCCCCCTCAGCCGAAGTGCGCGGCCACGGGCCGGGGCAGGAAGTTTTGCAGATCGGCAAAAAGAATATCGATATCACGGCTATTGACCCCGTTGGCTCCTACGCAGTGAAGCTGGTATTTTCAGACGGTCACGATACCGGTTTGTATTCGTGGGACTATTTTTATGATTTAGGTAAAAATCAGGAAAGTTATTGGAAAACTTATCTTGCGCGGATGGAACAATCCGGCGCAAGTCGAGACTAATTTGGAATAAATATCATGTCGAAAACAACTCATTTTGGTTTTCAGGAAGTTGCCGAGGAGAAAAAATCTGGCAAGGTGCGCGAGGTGTTTGCCTCCGTCGCCCCCAGCTATGACATCATGAATGATCTGATGTCGGGCGGGCTGCATCGCGTGTGGAAAAAATTCACCGTAGATCTGGCCAACGTCAAACCGGGTGAGCGGGTGCTGGATGTTGCCTCCGGCTCAGGCGACTTGGCGATGACGTTTGCGAAAATAGCCGGTGCGAAAAATGTCTGGCAAACCGATATCAATGAAGCCATGTTAAAGGTCGGTCGTGATCGTTTGATTAACCAAGGTCTGTCATTGCCCGCAGCCTTGTGCGATGCCGAGAAATTACCGTTTGCCAGCGAATCGTTTGATCTGGTAACGGTCGCGTTCGGCCTGCGCAATATGACGCACAAGGAAGTGGCACTTGCCGAGATGACGCGTGTCTTAAAAACCGGTGGACGTTTGCTGGTGCTGGAATTTTCCAAAGTACATGAGTCGCTGAAAAAAGCGTACGACCTTTATTCGTTCAACTTGCTACCGTTAATGGGAAAGTATGTTGCCAAAGACGAGGCGAGTTACCGCTATTTGGCGGAGTCCATCCGCATGCATCCGGATCAGGATACGTTGAAGGATATGCTGACAACAGCAGGTTTGTCGCGCGTTGAATATTTTAATTTGACCGCAGGAGTGGCGGCGGTTCATAAAGGTGTGAAGTTATGACCAATCAAGCTGGAATTGTCGGCTTGATTTAGATTCGTCTGCCCCGATCTACTTTAGTACTGTTTATTGTCTAACCATTTTATTGTTGTATCCATCGTTGGGTTGAATAGCGCAGAGGTATTTATGAAAACTTTTTTAGCCAGTATTTTGATCGCCGTCATGACTTTCGCCTCACTCGGTTTTTCGCCTGACGCTGAGGCCAAAAAACGCTTTGGCGGTGGGCAATCGAGTGGGTTGCAGCGCGATTCCGTGAAGCGCGATGTCGGCACGCCACCCAAGCCCGCCACGCCGCCACAAGCCGCACCGGCAGCGGCGGCTCCCGGTGCTCCGCCAGTTGCGGCGGCACCAGCGTCAGGTATGCGCAAATGGTTGGGCCCGCTTGCAGGCTTGGCGGCAGGCGGATTGCTCGCGTCAATGTTGATGGGTCATGGCTTTGATGGCCTCAAAATTTTGGACATGTTGCTGATGGCGGGTATTGCGTTTGCCGCGTTCATGGTGATCCGTGCATTCTTACGCAAGAGAGCGGCGTCAGCCATAGACAGTCCAAACAACATGCAGTACGCAGGTGCAGGTGCCGCCTACAACCCATCGCAACCGGCTCCCGTCGAGGCGCAGCGCACCGCATATGCGCCAGCCCCCGTGCAAACCAATGGCCGCATCATCGCGCCTGAAATCGGTAGCCGATTGGCGGATGGAAATGCTTCAATGTCACAAATTGAAGCCGCGACACATAATCCGCGCATTCCTGCTGACTTTGACGTTGCGCCATTCGAGCGCCAGGCCGAGGTCGCTTTTATTCGCCTGCAAGCGGCGAACGACGCAAAAGATTTGAACGACATTCGCGATTTCACATCGCCTGAAATGTTTGCTGAAATTTCCCTGCAATTAAAGTCGCGGGGTGACGCGGTGCAGCGCACTGAAGTGGTGACGTTGAGCGTAAATGTTCTGGAAGTGGTTAACGAGGAAAATCGTGCCATCGCCAGCGTGCGCTATACGGGCACCATTCGCGAAGATGCAGGTGCGCTACCGGAGGCGTTCGATGAAGTCTGGCATGTCGCGAAAAACTTGAATGATGCTGGTGCCACGTGGAAGCTCGCTGGCATCCAGCAACTCGCCTGATCCGCTTAGTTCACGAATAGCGCAGTGATAAATTATCCTGTCGTTAAATTTTTGAATCGCGTGCTGTCGGATTATCCGCTGGCGCGCGATTCTCTCAAAGCGCATTCGGGCAAATCTATCCACGCCACCGTTGGCCCGGTTTCTACGCGATTGCGTCTGTCTGCAAGCGGTGAATTTGAAATGGTCGGCTCATCGAGCGATGGCTCAAGTGCCGCGCCAGACGTGGCGTTCCGGATATCGCTCGCCTTGCTTCCGCGTCTTGCACGCGGTGATGAATCCGCATTTTCAGAAGTCGCGTTTGAAGGCGATAGCGAACTCGCTTCAGCGTTATCGTCCATCGCGCGAAATGTCGATTGGGATGTGGAAGAAGATTTGAGTCGTGTGATCGGCGACATTGGTGCCAGACGAATTGTGGGCACTGCACAAGCGGCACGCGAATGGTCAAGCGATGCCAAGACGCGACTCATGGCAAACGTGGCCGAATATCTCACCGAAGAAAAGCGCGCGTTTGCCACCAAACGTGATTTTGAAATGCTGGCAACAGATAACGAAAACTTGCGTGATGCCCTGGCACGCCTTGAGGCCAAAATTAATGCCAGTGCCGCCAACCTCGCCTAGACCTACACCAGCATCGCCAGCGCCCACATTGCTGCGGCGAATCGGTCGCGCGCTACTGGCGATTCCGGCGGCGCTTTGGCTGTTTGTTGAAGAATGGCTGTGGGATGCGATGTTGGCACTCACCAGCGCGCTGTCGAAACTGCCCCCCATCCGCTGGGTCGAATCGCAAATTGCGAAACTGCCCGCCTATGCGGCGCTCATCGCCTTTTTGATTCCCATGGCGGTTCTGTTGCCGTTCAAGCTGGCTGCTTTCTGGCTGATTGCCCATGGCAAAAGTGTACTTGGTACCGCCGTTTTTATCGTTGCGAAAATTATTGGCACAGCATTTTTGGCGCGCATTTTTGCGTTGACCAAACCAGCGTTGATGACGATAGGCTGGTTCGCTCGCAGCTACACCGCAATCATCGCGTGGAAACAGCGCCTGTACACCTATGTTCGTGAGCTGCCCCTGTATCAAACGATTCGTCAGCGCACGAGTGCGCTCAAGCGGCAGGTTAAAAGTTGGTGGCTGCGCTCCAAAGGGGCGTGACTCAATTGCCGCAACCGGCGGCGGGTTGATTGGGCAAATGGCGAAACAGAAATTCACATTCACGACGCGTTAAGGCGCAATCTTAGGTAGTCGCACGCCGTATACTAAGGGGTTATTAAAACTCATGGTGGAGTTGAGGGGCCGTTGAAAAATTTAGGCGCCTTATTGCGTTCACCCAAAAACTGATAAATCTGTAGCCGCTGGTCGGCATTCAGGGAGAGCAGCATGAAGAGCACCGAGCCACCCAAGACATCAAGCTGGATGGGCAAATATCGCAGCATTATTTTTGCCATTGGCCTTTTTATTATTTTTGACCTGGCCGTGCTCGTGGCGACATTTTTTATGTCGCAGCAGATTGCCGATGATACCGCTGCACTGAACCTTGCCGGCCGCCAGCGCATGCTGTCGCAACGCATCGCGAAGACGATATATGTTGCCGAAACTGAGCAAGTGTCTTCCCAACTATCGGCTGGAACGCTCAAAGAATTAAAAAATGCAAGTGCGCAATTTGATACAACTCAACGCGGCTTTAGTGTGGGGGGTGCTGCCACAGATACCGCAGGGCAAGACCTTAAATTAAAGCCGCTTGGCGGAGCCACTCAGCAGGATTTGCTGAAGCAGATTGCAACACTTTGGGTGCCTTATATCGCACTGGTTGACCCTTTAACCGGCCCTATCGCGCCGACCGCTGAAACGATTCGCAAGGCTGCTGATTACAGTAGAACGAACAGTAACAAGATTCTCGATTTGGCGAATCAGCTCACCGCCCAGTTCGAAGCGGACGTGAAAGAAAAAACCAACCTTTTGCGTATCGCGCAGGTCGTGGGTATTTTGCTGGCGCTGGCCAATATTGCCTACATTATCTTGGCGTTGATCAGAAAGCTTCGCGAGAGCGATGATCTGATCGAGCAGCGGCATCGCGAATACACGCACATTATGGCGACCGTGCGCGAAGGTCTTTTCCTGTTGAATAAAGACGGCACAATCGGTTCGCAAATGTCTGCATCGTTTCCGGCGGTACTGGGGCAGCCTGCTGCACCGGGCATGGATTTTCTGAGTATTCTGAAAAGGCTGGTGCCTGAAAAAGATCATGAGGCGGCAACAGAATATATCGCCCTTTTATTTGGTGACAGAGTCAAAGAAAGTCTCGTGGCCAGCCTCAACCCCTTAAGCCAATTGGAGTTACGCTCCACCGAGGGAGCAGACGACATGGTCTCGCGATTTATCAGCTTGCAATTCAGTCGCGTCAAAACCGGGAAAGAAATTACCCATTTACTCGTCACAGCGCAGGATATTTCTGAGCGTGTGCGCCTTACGCAGGCCGTAAAAGATGCCGAGTTGCGGGCACAGGAAGAGATTAAGGGATTGCTTGATCTGCTGGAGCTGGAGCCCGCAGTATCGAAGCGATTTCTGGTCGATACGGAGCAATCGCTGGACGCTATTAATGAGGCGCTTCGTGGCGCTGGCCAGACGCGCGACTATCCTTCGACCATCAGCGAAATTTTCCGCCGGGTGCATAAGCTGAAGGGCGAGGCAACGGTACATAATCTCACTTTGTTTGAAACGCTCGCACACCGATTTGAAACTATTTTGAGTGAGCTTCGTGATCGTCCTAATCTGAATGGCGATGATTTGCTGGTAATTCCACCGCATCTGGAAGATATTTACAGCCGCACCGCTAAACTGCGTTCACTCGCCGAGCGTATGTCCAGCAAAGATGCGCACATTGTCCAAAGCGCGGCGTCAGGCCATGAGTTTGGCTATATGCTGGAATCGCTGGCTGAAAAAGTATCAGCGAACCAGAAGAAAAAAGTTCGCGTGCTGACCGATGTTCCCGACTTCGGCTCGCTGCCGGAAGCCAAGGCTACGATGCTGCGTGATATTGCCATACAGTTGGTGCGCAATGCGGTGGTTCATGGTATTGAGGATGCCAATGAACGTGTGATGAGCAGCAAAACCGAGACCGGCAGCATTCACGTCACCTTGAAACGGCTCGACGCGAACAAGTTCGAATTTGCAGTGCGCGATGATGGCCGTGGCGTGATTCCGGAGCACATTCGCGAGTCGCTCGTCAAAAGCGGCCGCTATTCGCGCGCCGAAGCGGATGCGTTCGATGAGCGCGCGCTGGTGATGAAACTCTTTGAACCAGGTATCAGCACCTCCGCGACTATCGATAACGACGCAGGCCGTGGCGTGGGGCTGGATGTAGTCGCCGAAAAAGTAAAGGCGATGGGCGCAAAAATTCGCCTAGGCACGCGGCCGAATTTGTTCACCCAGTTCAACATCATTTTTGCGGCGGCGGCATGATGGGCTTTGTTTTTTGCGGATTTTATAAACAATGATGCGTCTTCTGATCGTTGATGATTCAAACATTATCCGTTCCAGGATCATGCGCATCGTGCTCGCTGGCAAGCTGCCCGGCGCGCAGATCGTCGGTCTGGCGCGCGATGGCGCGCAAGCGGTGATGATGTTCAAAGCGCACCAGCCGGATGCGGTGACGATGGATTTGACGATGCCGAATATGGACGGCATTAGATGCATCGAGGAAATCATGGCGATCAATTCTGATGTGCCGATCCTCGTTATTTCTGCGCTGGCAGACAAGGCGACCGCGATTGCCGCACTGCGCAAGGGCGCGCGCGGTTTTTTGAACAAGCCATTTACTGAAAAACAATTAGTCGCCGCGCTAAAAGAAGTAATTAGCGATGAATAGTCATTGGAGCAATCAAGTTGAATAAAAAAGATATTAGCGAAGTAGAACTGCGCGTATTTATCACTGCCGTCACCGAGTATTTTCAGGCACTTGCAGGCGAGCCTGCGCAAGTGCGATCAGCCTATTTGGGCGCAGATTTGAGCGTGCCACAGTCCTATGATTACACCGGCCTCATCACCATCAGCGGCAATTATCGCGGCTGCGTTTACTTTAGTTGTCGCCAAGTGCTGCTGCGCCGACTGCTGGTATGCATGGGCGAAAACGATCACTCCGAGTCAAATCTGCTCGATGCTGTGGGCGAGGTTGCCAATACCATTTCCGGGAACGCACGCAAGCATTTTGGCGCGGCGCTTGAAATTTCGGTGCCGGTCACGATTCATGGGCCGACCGAGAGCATTCGCGCGGCGGTGCGGGCGCGCCCATTTGTCATCACCATAGACTGGCTGGGTCAAGCGGCTATCGTGATGATCGATTTGGAACGGCTCGTTTAAGTCTGACGAGTGATGAGACACAATCGAAGGTAAAATCGCGGACGATGCGTTTTTTCCGCCTGATAAAAATCCTTTCCGTGGTGATCCGTTTTGGCCTTGATGAATTCTTGCCGAAGGGATTTATTCGCTCTGCATTTTCGGTTGTATTTTTTTTCAGATCATTTTCTGAGTCCCGCGCAGTGCGCTTGCGTTTGGCGCTCGAAAGTCTGGGCCCCACCTTTATCAAGTTTGGGCAAATTCTTTCCACGCGGCCCGATCTGGTGCCCGCCGATCTCTCAATAGAGTTGGCGCATTTGCAGGATAACGTTCCGCCGTTTTCAGGCGATGATGTCATCGCTACGCTCAATCGGGTTTATGGGCGCGCCTACTCGGAGGTATTTTCCAGTTTCGATATCAAGCCCATCGCCAGCGCGTCGATTGCGCAGGTGCATTTCGCGGTGATTGCCGACGGTAAGCTCGCGGGCCGCGAGGTGGCGGTAAAGATTTTGCGCCCCAATATTCTCGCCACCATTGATAGCGATGTGCAAGTTCTGTATGTAGTTGCCGATTTCGTAAAAATCGCCTTCAAAGACGGCGCACGACTACGGCCGCGGGAAGTTGTGGCGGAATTTGACAAGACTATTCACGACGAGCTCGATTTGGTGCGTGAAGCATCAAATGCCTCCACGCTGCGACGCAATTTTGCTGATGGCACGCTTTTGTATGTGCCGGAAGTTTATTTCGATTACACGCATCGCGAGGTGCTGGTGCTGGAGCGTATTGATGCCATTCCGGTGAACGATTTGATGCAAATAAAAGCGTACAACATTGACGTGGCACGATTGGCCGCGGATGGCGTCAAAATATTTTTCACGCAGGTTTTTCGCGATGGGTTTTTCCATGCCGATATGCACCCCGGCAATATTTTTGTCGGCAAAAACGGAATTTATTCCGGCGTCGATTTCGGCATCATGGGCACGCTGTCTGATGCAGATAAAAATTATCTAGCGCGCAATTTTGCTGCCTTCTTCAACCGTGATTACAACGCTGTCGCCGTTGCGCACATTGAAGCGGGCTGGGTGCCGCGAAATACACGCGTCGATGAATTTGAGGGTGCGATACGCAGCGTCTGCGAACCAATTTTTGATAAGCCACTTAATGAAATCTCTTTCGGCAATGTGTTGTTGAGATTGTTTGAAGTCTCGGCCCGGTTTCAAATGGAGATCCAGCCGCAGTTGGTGTTGCTGCAAAAAACATTGTTGCAAGTGGAAGGATTAGGTCGCCAGCTTTATCCAGAACTTGATCTTCGCCCCATCGCGCAACCGATTCTGAAACGCTGGCTGTCCGAGCAGGTGGGCCCGCGCGGTTTGCTCAAGCAGTTGCGCCGCGAAGGTCCACTCTGGATCAATACGCTGCCGCAACTCCCGCGTTTGGTGCATCGTGCGCTGGAGTCTGATCCGGGCGAAAAACTTGCTGCCATTGAGCGTGCAATCAGCCGCGTGGAAAAAACCCAGCGCTGGCAGACCTATGTGCTGATGGCGCTCGTTACTGGGCTGGTGATGGTATTGGCCGCGTATCTTTATCTCATTCTGATTTATTGATTCGGCTCGCGTTAAGCAGGGCATGTGTTTTGCTACACTTTTATATTAATTTGATCCCCAGTACGCCTGCGAAGGACATTTGTAGATGAACGCATTGCTCGGCTTTGTTGTACTTTATTTGCTCGGTACTTTGGCCATCGGGTTATTTGCTGCGACGCGGGTAAAAACATCGACGGATTTCGCGCTTGCCGGGCGCAGCCTGCCGCTCGCTATGATTATTACGACCACCTTTGCGACCTGGTTTGGTGCCGAAACCGTGCTGGGGATCAGCGCCAAATTCGTACAGGGCGGGCTTAACAATGTGGTGGAAGATCCCTTCGGTGCATCCATGTGCCTGGTGCTAGTGGGTGTATTTTTTGCTGCGAAACTGTATCGCATGACGCTCTTGACCATTGGCGATTTTTATCGGAAACGCTACGGCAAAACGGTAGAAATTTTTTGCTCGGTCGCGATTATTTTTTCCTACCTTGGCTGGGTCTCGGCACAAGTGACCGCATTGGGCCTCGTGTTCAATGTGGTGAGCAACGGCACCATCAGTGTGGATGTCGGCATGCTGATCGGCACCTTGTCAGTGCTGATTTACGTTATTTTTGGCGGCATGCTGGCTATTGCCTGGACCGATTTTATTCAAGTCATTGTGTTGGTGGTGGGTCTCACGGTTATCGCCGTGATGGCGGGCAATCTGGCGGGTGGATCGGATAAAGTGTTGGCGTTGGCGCAGACCAACGACTGGTTCAAATTCTTTCCCGAGCCAAAATTTCATGATGTGATTTTCTTTATCGCGGCTGCGATTACGATGATGCTGGGCTCGATTCCGCAGCAGGATATTTTCCAGCGCGTGATGTCGGCAAAAAATTCCAAAACCGCGCAGCGCGGTGCCGTCATTGGCGGCTTGTGTTATCTGGCTTTTGCGTTTGTGCCGATGTTCATCGTGGCCTGCGCGGTGCTCATCATGCCTGCTGAAACCAAAGATTTACTCACCAACGATCCACAGCGAGTATTGCCCACCCTGATTCTGAATTACATGCCGTTTGCAGCGCAGGTGCTGTTTTTCGGTGCTTTGTTATCGGCAATTAAATCCACTGCGTCCGCAACCTTGCTGGCACCATCGACCAGCTTTGTTGAAAATATTTACAAAAATATTCGGCCTGGATTGACCGACAAGCAAGAGCTTTTCGCCTTTCGTGTGACCTTGTTTATTTTTGCCTGCTGTGTGCTCGTATACGCCATCCTCTCCAAGGGAACCCCGATTTATGAAATGGTTTCCGGTGCCTATCAGGTCACGCTGGTGGGCGCATTTGTGCCGCTGGTTTGCGGCCTCTACTGGAAACGTGCGACGCGATACGGCGCGATTGCTTCCATTATTTTTGGTGTGCTCACGTGGCTCATATTTCTGGCAACGCCGCTGGGCAAAGATTTCCCGCCGCAGTTGGCGGGCGTGCTGATGGCAGGTGTGGGCATGATTGGCGGCTCTTTAATATCCAAACCACATGAACATCATGCCCATGCTGCGGCCGATCATCACGGGGCATATGGTTCGCACGCGAGCCCCGCCAAGGCTCATTAATCCCAATCCATCTAGCCGAGCAGTGATTGCTCATTACCTGCAAACCATCCCGCAAATTCTGTAGTTCAACGACTCGTGGTTGTATGTGTGGTGTTGGAACCCTAATCTGTCAATGTACGCAGTGGATCGATGTTATTGATCGATGCTTATCGATTACGAGCAGATTACAAAAATACACTGAAAAAACGGGTTCCTTATGTTTAAAGCTTTCGGAAATTTTCTGCATCGCACTCCCTGGTGGGCGATGGTGCTTATCGGTTTGATGACGCTGATTCTGCTCGGCATTTTCACCTTGCCTGCGCAGGTGATTCGTTTGTCCAGCAGTGGCGAAACACCGGAGATGAATCGCGCGATTAAACGTGAAATTGATTCTGCGTTTGGCGATTCAGCACTTGGCCTCGCTGAAGGTGTGGTGGCAGCCATGCGTGAACGCACGACTGATCCCGCACGCCGTCGCGAACTTGATCAGGCGCAAGAAGGCATTGCGGAAGCCCGCAGAGAAATTTTTAATGCGCAGGATGAAATCAAGCGGGCGGTAAAAGATGCAGCAGAAGGCGTTGCCGTGGATGCTGCCGAGGCCGTGCGCGATGCCGCCAAAGATTCCGCCACCGTAGCCATTGAAGGTGCGCTAACGGCGGCGGAGGCGATGCTGGAGAGCGCTGTTGAGCGCCGCGAATCGATTGAAGAGGCGCGTGCTGATGTTGAAAAATCGCTTAAATCGGCAGGTGTGGTGGCACCCGATGCATTGAAATCGCTGGATGAGCAATTGAGCGCAGTTAAAACGCAGGAGGAAGCCGCCAGGAAAGCGGTGGGCGCGCTCAAAAAATCGCAGGTGAGTGCCAGTAAATCTGATCTTGATTTGGACATCAATATCAACGGCACAAAATTTAAAATCAGTGGTGGCGAGGGTGTTAAAGAAGAACTCAAGGCAGCAATCAAAGCGGGCGTTGAAAAGGGTATCGAGGATGCCACCAAAGGCATACCGTCGGCTCCCAAACTGCCTGCAATGCCTGCGCCACCTGCGAAGCCTGGAATTCCTGCTGCGCCTGCCATCCCTGCTCCTCCTGCGCTGCCCGCGTTGCCATCGCTGCCTGCTGAAGTACGGCAAGACATCCACGCCAAAGTTGCACAGGACGTAAAACGGATCGGCTTGGGCGGTGCGCTGATCCTGACTTTTATTCCGCTGTTTTTTATGATGCTGATCGCGAAATTTTTAATTGATCGTTCGCGCCGCGCGCAGGCCTTTGGTGAGAGTCAGAAAAAGGTTGCTGAAACCCAATCGGCGAGTCGTCAACTCATGGAAGCGCGTTTGCAGGCACTGCAAGCGCAAGTCGAGCCGCATTTCCTGTACAACACGCTGGCGAATGTTCAGGCGCTCACTGAGGTTGACCCGCCTGCCGCGAATAAAATGGTTGGTCACTTGATTGAATATTTGCGCGCCGCTTTGCCAAAGATGCGCGAAACCTCATCGACGATAGGGCAAGAAGTGGAGTTGGCGCGCGCTTATCTGAATATTCTCAAAATGCGCATGGGTGCCCGGCTTGATTTTGCGATTCAGGTGCCGGATGAATTGAACGGCGTATCGTTTCCCCCGCTCATGTTGCCCTCGCTGGTCGAGAACGCGGTCAAGCATGGTCTGGAGCCGGTGCGAGAAGGCGGGCGCATTGATGTCATCGCTGAAAAAGTGGGCGAGCGCTTCCGCATCATGGTCAAAGACACCGGGCGCGGCTTGGCCGCAAATGGGACGACAAGTGCCAACGCAGAAACGGGCGGTGGTGTCGGGCTTGCGAATATTCGTGAACGTTTGTTGGCGCTCTATGGCGAGACCGCGAAACTCTCGCTCGAATCAAATGAACCCAAAGGTGTTGTCGCTTCCATTGAGATTCCTGCCGAAGCCATGATGCGTTTTTCGGCCACCGGTGCCGCACCGACAATGAAGCCCGGTGCAAGTGCCACAGATAGCAAAGCCAAACCGAAAGGCTGGACCGGTCGTACGCTGAGCGCTATGGGCACCACGCACAGCGTGTGGGCGCGTGCGATGTCGTTCACCTTCATTGGCCTCATGGTGTTGCTGGCGATCATGTTTGGCCTGGCGCTGGCTGCGATGGCGGCAGGCTGGCTGCCGCTCACGCTGGGAGACGCAACGCTACCCTTGACTGGGATGGAAGGCATGGCGGTGGGCTCAGTGGTGCTGCTGTTCGTGTTCGGCTTG
>JANXWW010000093.1 GCA_025350945.1 Burkholderiales bacterium | reverse complement strand
GGCGCGGCGTATGATTTCAATGCCGGAAATATCGGGCAAGCCCAGATCTACCAGCACCACGTCCGGCTTCTTCACGGCCAGCATGGCCAGGCCTTCATTGCCGGTGCCAACGCTGGCCACAACTTCAAAGCTTGAGTCGGTCGATAAAATGGCTGCGTAGCGTTTGCGAAACGCGACATCATCTTCAACAATCAATACGCGCGGCATGGCAATATTTCTCTCTCAGGAATTTTATTTTTGGTATGAACCACATTGTAGAGCGTTAGAGCGGGGTATTGGCTATCCCTTGATTGGGGGATGGATGCAAATTTTTCAGCTCTGATATCACGATTTTAGACGAGTAAATGCGAGCGTATGTCGGCAAATGGCGAAAAATTTCGCTGCTGCAGGTGCCGGATGGGTTGAGCGCCACCGGGCGAAAATGGCTGTTGATTTTAGACAAACCATCACGGTTACCTTTTACCGCGTTGCGGCATGGCGATAGGCAGCGCTGCATAGCGCGACATCTTCACGCCGCGGGGTCGTCATTTTTTGTTTTTTTAAGACCCACTTAAATTAAAAAGCCCTTTATTCACAACGATCTTTCGATTACGACATCCGAACAGGAGCAGAAACTATGCTCGAAGACGCTTGTAAATAAAGGGCTTATCCCTGGTGGTAACCCAGGGCCAGCTGCAATTATGACAGCGCCATGCCACCCAGTGCTTTTGCTGCGGCGCTGAGCACAACCGATTCCATCATCTTGCCATTATTCATGGCGTGATCTGATGCTTGATTGAGAATGTCAAATTGCTGATCGCGATCATGGTAGCCGTCATCTTCCATAGTCTTTTTCGCGCTTTTCTCCATCTCCGGCTGCGATTGATTATCTTTGAGGCCTTGCGAAATTGTCTCAACCACTTTTTCGACAACGGCTTTAACGACTTGCATAACAATGGCACCAATAATGGCTTGTGGCATGGTAATTCTCCTTAAATAAATGAAATAAACTTAAAAAACTAATTATCAACACAATGATTTTTTTTGCGCCGACAAATCATTAAATGCTTGCTGCACAACCTACACAAGACGGGTGAACCCTAGATAGGGTATTCCCTATGTCGTGATGATCCCTGTCTGTTGTAGTGTGTATGTGTTCTTGCGTGCCCGCGTGCTTGATCTTGTGGCGCAATTAATATTTTTTGCCGATAACTTTTCTCAATCCATTTCACCCATGAAATTTCTGCAAACTGAGCGACTTGCATTGCGTGATTACGCCGCCAGCGACTGGCGCGATGTCATGCGCCTCCACACCGATCCCGACGTCGTGCGCTATTTGCTGGACGCGGTGCCAACGACTCCGCTTGAGACAGGCGCGTTTATCAACGTAATTAAGAAGTTGCGAATTGATACGCCCGCGTTTGGTATTTGGCGGACTGCCACGCGTATTGATGATCGTTTTATCGGCAATTTTTCATTGATGCCGCTTGCAGGCACTGATGACATCGAGATCGGCGCGCGTTTATTGAAACAAGCGTGGGGTGGCGGTTATTCGATTGAATGTGGCTTGGCGCTTTTGCAATATGCGTTCGATGAATTAAAGCTGCCTCGCGTGGTGAGCATGTGCCATACGGAGAATCGCGCCGCCGCGCAGTCGCTGGTGGCACTCGGATTTTTGCGCGAGGGGATTGCCCATCACTATCAGCGTGATTTGCCATTTTTCGTGATCACGGCACAACACTGGCGCGAGCAAACAGCGCCAGAGTTGTCGTGGCGCGCGCGTGCGCGGATAAACTTGCGGGTCAGCCTGGAAAAAAGCTAAAAAAAGCCTGATGAAAACATCAGGCTTTTTTTGCTGCGATAAAAATCTACTCCAGCTTGATGCCTTTTTTCACCACAATTGCCTTCATCTTGTCGTATTCAACCTTGATGTCTTTGGCGAATTCAGTGGGCGTGTTGCCGATGGGGTCAGCACCTTGCTGCGCAAGCTTTTCGCGTGTGGCGGGATTGTTGACCGCTTTTACCGATGCCGCATAAAGCTTGTCAACAATATCCTTTGGCGTTTTTGCAGGCACAACAATGCCATACCATGCGGGGTCGTTTACGTCGGCCATACCGAGTTCCGAAAAGGTCGGCACATTCGGATATGCCGCCAAACGCTTTGGTGCAGCAACCGCCAGTAAACGTAATTTGCCCGCGTCAATCTGCGACTTTGATGAAGGCAGATTGTCGAACAACACCGGCACTTGTCCGCCGACGACATCAATCACGGCGGGCCCGGCACCTTTGTACGGAATGTGTGCCATATCGGTACCACTGGCGGCCATAAAAAGCTCGCCCATCATGTGGCCAATACCGGCGGTGCCGGATGTCGCGAACGAATATTTATTGGGATTTTTTTTCAGCAGCTCGACAAATTCTTTGAAATCTTTTGCGGGCACCGAAGGATTTACCGCGAGCACATTCGGCACGCTTGTAAACTTTGTCACCGGGGCCAAATCAGTGAAATTGTTATAAGGGATACGCGCGTTCGCAGCCGGGTTCACAGCCATGGTCGAGACCGAAGCAACGCCCAGCGTATAGCCATCCGGGGCTGATTTCGCAACCGCATCCATGCCGATGGAGCCACCGCCACCGCCACGGTTTTCAACGATCACGGTTTGCCCCAATTCTTTTGACAATTGATCGGCCATGATGCGCGCCACGATATCGGTGGTGCCTGCCGGTGCAAACGGCACAATCAGTTTGACGGGTTTGTTTGGGTACTGCGCGAACGCAACCCCGGATGTCATCGCAAGCACTGCACCCACCATGACCAGAAATTTACGAATCATTTATTACTCCTTGTTTGTATTAAAAGTAACGCCATTGAATATTACGGAATCAACACGGTGGAGCCGGTGGTCTTGCGCGCTTCCAGATCGCGGTGTGCCTGGGCCGCATCTTTCAACGGGTAAGTCTGGTTGATGTCAATTTTAACAATCCCGCGGCCCACCACGTCAAATAACGCATTGGCGGTTGCCACCAATTCTTCGCGTTTTGCCACATAGGTGTCGAGCGTGGGCCGGGTGACAAACAACGAGCCTTTCGCAGCGAGCACGCCCAGATCAAGCGGTTCCACTTTGCCGCTTGCGTTGCCGAATAATGCAACGGTGCCCAGCGGGCGAACGCAATCAAGCGATTTCAAAAAAGTGTCTTTGCCCACCCCGTCATACACGACATCGCATTTTTTTCCGCCGGTAATCTCGGCTACACGCGCGACGAAATCTTCGGTGCTGTAGTTGATAACATGATGGCAACCGGCGGAGCGCGCAATAGCCGCTTTTTCTTCACTGCCAACCGTGCCGATCACAGTCGCGCCCAGATGCCGCGCCCATTGCGACACAATCAAACCCACTCCACCGGCGGCCGCATGAAAAAGAATCGTGTCGCCTTTGTTTACCTTAAAGGTGCGCTGCAACAGGTATTGCGCGGTCATGCCCTTCAACATCATCGATGCAGCCTGCTGATCGGTCACGTTGTCCGGCACTTTCACCACGCGCTCGGCGGGCATCAGACGTACTTCAGAATAAGAGCCGATGGGTGAAGATGCATAGGCCACGCGATCGCCAATTTTGAATTCATTCACGTTCGCACCGACGGCTTCAATCACGCCTGCACCTTCGCGACCCAACACCGTCGGTAGTGGAATTTTGTACAGGCCCGTGCGGTGATAAGTGTCGATATAGTTAAGTCCAACCGCGGTGTGCCTGATGCGGACTTCTCCGACTGCCGGTGCGCCGACTTCGACGGCTTCCCATTTCATCATCTCGGGGCCGCCGTGTTCGTGAATGCGGATGGCATGCGTCATGTGTTTTCCTTTAAAAGTATGAATTGTTCCAGTGCCGTAAGCTTTGCAGCGCGAATCGCATGCGGAATATCGACAGCAACTACTTTAGCCGCAATTGCGCCAAGACTCAGCGACTGTAATGTGCTCAAGGCTGTGACTAAAAATTTGTTTTCTTTACTACTTTCCCGGTGCAGGCAATAACAGGCATCCAGAAAATCGCGAAACCGATCCGGGCGGCGTAGCGCATCAGTGCCGTCGAATAAGGCGAGTAATTTTTCAGCATGAAGTTCGTGTGCCTTATGTGCTTCACCGTGGTATCGCACCACCATGACGGCGAGATCGCGACACTCCACCGGTACACGCAGACGCTGACACAGTGCTCGCAGATCCGCTTCGCAAAGATTGTGTGCGAGAACGGCAAAGCGAATGGCGAGATTCAGACTTTGCCTAGCGGCAAAATCGATTGCCTGCATCGCAGAAGAATTTTTGGTTTTAATTTCCGGCATGATTCGCGCGAGTGCGCCGCCATCATTTAATACCGAAAACATCGCCGATGGCGTCGCTTCCATCGCCCCGCGCGCCAGCTCCTGCCACACGCGCTCGGCGATAAGGTGATCGACTTCGCCGCTTGCAACCATCGCGCGCATGAGTGCCATCGTCTCGTCAGCCACGCGAAATCCCAGTGTCGCAAACCGCGCTGAGAATCGCGCCACGCGCAGAATCCTTACCGGATCTTCACTGAACGCTTCGCTCACGTGGCGCAGCAGTTTATTTGCCAAATCTTTTTTGCCGCCATAAGGATCGATAAGCGTGCCATCGTCTTCTTTCGCCATCGCGTTAATGGTGAGATCGCGGCGACGTAAATCCTCGACGAGTGTGACATCAGACGAGGCATGAAATGCAAAACCCGCGTAGCCCGGTGCGATTTTTCGCTCGGTGCGCGCTAACGCATATTCTTCCTGTGTTTGCGGATGCAGAAACACCGGAAAATCCGCGCCCACCGCTTTGTAGCCCGCATCAATCATCTGTTGCGGTGTCGCACCGATAACAACGTAATCGCGATCTTTCACCGCGATCCCCAACAATTCATCGCGGACTGAGCCGCCGACAGCGTAGATTTTCAAAGTATGATCTCGCACTCAAAGCCTAGGACGGGCGGGCGTCACTGGGCAAAAATGCCTGAAACGGCACGCCAAGCCTAGGGTTTGGAAATTTTTGGTGCATCGCCTAGCGCCGAGGCGTACGGCTCATCGTCGGCAACAAATTCTGTTTCCAGCAGCGCCTCTTTTATCCATTTGGCAACGCCAGGTGCCGCCTTCACTGCTTCGCAATATGCGAGCGTATCGGCGGCGAGTGACGGCCGATAAGTTCGAAAACGCATCACCACCGGCGCGAACATCGCATCGGCTGCTGAAAATTCACCGTACAAAAAAGGTGATGACGTTTTGCCGCCAAAATGTGTGCGCGCCTCACGCCAGATCGTCTCTACCCGCGCGATGTTCTGCGCCACATCCGGCGTCATACCGAGACCCGCGTAATGTGCGCGAATATTCATTGGCATTGCCGTTCTCAACGCACGAAAGCCCGCATGCATTTCGGCCACGGCGCAACGTGCGTGATTTCGTGCGGTTGCGTCGCGTGGCCAAATCGCGTGTTGCGGAAATGCCTCTGCAATCGCCTCAAAAATTGCCGTGGATTCCCAAGTGGATTGACCGTGCGGGGGCGCGCCATTCCACAGCACGGGCACAAGTTTTGACGGCGACCAAAGGGGCAATTCCTGGTCCCATTCCGCGCTGTGAAATTTCAGCATCACCTCGTCAAACGCAATGCCGAATTCGGTCAGCAATACCCAGGGCCGCATGGACCACGATGAATAGTTTTTGTTGGCAATGACAAGTTTTAATGACATGGCGCTCCTTGAAATATTTAACGGCCCGCGTGATGACGAAGATGTTGATATTTTCCACGGCCAGATTGTTCACGCATATAAGTTGACACCACCGCTTCCATCTCGCTCGCCGTACCAAAAATAGCGGGAAAAGGTATGGCTGAAATATTGGGCAAACTCATGGAGCGCACATTGTCGCGCGTGATCAGTTTCCCCGGTAAAAATTCAAACACAGCCGCCTGAAACATCGATAAGCCGCCACCCAAGCCGATCACCAAGCGGAGCTTGCCGGTAAGCGAGATCACGAATTCGATTAATTGTTGCAGCGTATAAACTTTCGGCCCCACCAGCGGATAGGTTTTACCAAATGTTTCTGATTGCGTCAGGCTTTCAACCATCGCGCGCGCCACATCTTCAACCCACACCGGCTGAAATTGCGCACTCGCCGAGCCCAACGGAATGAAGGGGAAAATTTTGACAAGGTTGGCAAACATGTTCAAAAACTTATCATGTTCGCCAAACACCACCGAGGGCTGAAATATAGTTACTTTTAATTCCGGATTTGCTTTTGCTACCGTGAGCACATTTGCCTCGCCGCGTCCGCGAGATTGCAGATACTTGCTCGGCCCATTCACGTTCGCATTGAGCGCGCTCATGTGAATGAGGCGCGGCACCTTAGTCGTGGCGCATGTCTCGGCAACCAGCTTCGGAAATTCAGCATGTTCGCGCTCGAAGTCGCCATGCAAAATGCCGATTAAGTTGATTACGGCGTCATGTTCGCGCACCAATGCCGACAATGTATTTGCGTCATGCACATCGGCCTCAACCACGTCCACCGTGGGCAGGACCAGCAGGTGTTTGGCGCGCTCGCGAAGGCGCGTCGGCACGGTAACAAAAATGCCGCGCGACGATAATTGATCGGCGACGGATGCGCCGATAAAGCCCGATCCGCCCAGCAATAAAACTTTTTTAATATTCATCTGTGCCTGTTGATTTTTATTCAGTGCGGGGGATGTTGTTCAGCGCGGTGGTGGCGGGCTCAACACTTATTTTAACGATTTCACCTGCGGCACCCGCGCGGCCCGGAACATTGCCCATCATTTCTTTTAAGGTGGCTTTTGCCGAGCCCATTTGTCGTGCGTAAAACCAGGCGTTGGTCATGACTTTCTTGACGTAGTCGCGGGTCTCGGTGAACGGAATCGATTCGGCGTAAATCGCACCTTCAAGCGAGGTTTCAGCACGCCAGCGTCGCGCGCGTCCCGGCCCTGCGTTATAGCCCGCTGTCGCCAGCACGGGGTGACCCAAATCATCCAATACGTGGCGCAAATAATAAGCGCCCAGAGTCAGATTAATAGGCACATCCACCACGCGATCCATCATTAAATTTTTGATGCCCACCCGCCCCGCCGCCCATTTAGCGGTGGCCGGCATGAGCTGCATCAACCCCATCGCGCCCACGCGTGAACGTGCATCCGCCATAAAGCGGCTTTCCTGACGAATCAGGCCATACATCCACGCTTCGTCAAGCTGGTTGGCGCGCGCTTGCGTTTGCATATCAACGCGATGCGGCATCGGGAAGCGCTGCGTGAAATCGTGCACAACGGATGTGCGATCAGCGGCGTTGATGGCGCGATCAGGAATATTCGCCTGACGTGCTATTTCTGCCGCCGCCAATAAATCCTGATCGCCCAGATTGCGCGTTGCGTAATACCATTCACGCACACCTTCAGTTTTCATGTCGAGTCGATACAAAGCTAACGCGCGACGAATCGCGGGCAATGCCAGCAGCCGATCCAGTTCCATCCGTGTGGGTTTGTAGCCCTGCCAATTCGGTGTAATCGGTGCGCCCAACTCTTCAGACGCCAGCACGCCGTAAAAGCTGTTTTCGCGTGCCAGCATCGCGCGGATTGGCTTGGCGGCTTCAATGTTGCCTGCCTGCGCATAAGCGCGCGCCTGCCAGTAGCGCCACGCGCTGTCGCGCCGCTCGGCCACGGACATGGCATCAATGGCTAAACTCAATTGTTCCCAATCAAGCGCGCGTAAGGCAGCGCGTGCTTTCCAGGCTGCCTGCGTGTCATTTAATTCAGCAGGTGCTGCGGCGCGGCGAAACCATGTCAACGCATTTGTGTCGTGTTGCATCGCCCCATAAAGGCCAACTTGCGCCCACGCATAGCCCAAGTCTGCTTTGTTGAGTGCGGCACCATGCTGCTCAAGCAAGGCGGCTGCGCGCGCCGCGTCGCTTTTTGCCACACGTGTTACGGCAAATAAAAAAACTTCAGTTGAAGAAGCGGATTTGCTACTTGCTTTTTGGTTATCCGCTTTTTGGCTGTTCAAATATTTTGCCGGGTCTGCGGCAACAGCGGAAACAGCACGGTCAAATGATGCGGCCATGGGCGCGGCCATGGACGAGAAGGCTTTGGAGAAGCCCGCACTGCGCCGGGCATCGGTGAGCTGATTGGCCTCAAAGGCGCGGCGAACACGCGGCCACACGTTTTCATTCGCAATCACGCCGGCATCAAAGGCCAATTGAAACGCGGCGTAGCAATTTTCAGTTGAATACTTGCCCGATAACCACGCCGCTTTTATTTGCGATTTGCTGATTGTTTCGGTGGGTGAATTACGGGTCAACAGATAACGCCATTGATGACAGGTGACTTCATTATCGTCGGTCGTCAGTTTCGCGAATTCAGGTTCAAATTCGTTCCACTCGTCCAACGACCCCAATATTTTTAACCAATCCCGCCTGAGGTTGTCAGCAAAGGGTGTCTCCTGATGGGCATCGAGAAATACCGCAATCTCGTTTGATCGCGCAACGGCGAACACAGCGGATGAGCCGGGTGCGTTTTGACGCGACAAATTAGCCGTAAACCACCAATAGTTAACATAGGGCGTAAGCGGATGACCTGATTTGGAAACTGCAATGCGTGCGGCTTCCAAAGCGCTCAGGTCACGTCGCTCAAAGGCTGCGCGCGCCGCATTGACATCTTTATCTGCGGTCATGCTTGTGGGTGTGGCGATATTCAGCAGGATCGGTGCAGTGGCGGGTTCCACAGCCAGTGCAGCCTCAGGTGTAGGCGCTGGTGCAGACGCTGGTGCAGACGCTGGTATGGGTGCAGTATCAGATGGCGCAGCTTTGTCAGCCGCATAAACAACGAAGTTGCCCAGCATCATTGAAACGATCATGGCTGCCGCGTACAACCAGTGATTGTTGCTGTTTGCCGTCCGGTATATCGTGATGTCGCGGAGTAATCGCATAGTGCCAGTCAAATTTGCAAATCTATTAATCAAGGCGGACTCAAATTACATCGGTCTGGACAGAAAATTATCGTTTGAATACAAGTATTATTTTATAGTGATGGAATCGTTTGTGCTGCTTTCCCTATTTGTGGGTGGCGGCCATTTTTTCGACAATAATTTACTACCCAAAGTGTTGATAAATAAATGGATTTTTTTGAACCGCTTTTCTGGACTGCGCTCGCCACTATTATTGGCGTGAATATTGTTTTATCGGGCGACAATGCGGTGGTGATTGCGTTGGCATCGCGCAGCCTGCCTGACGCGCAGCGGACAAAAGCTATTTTTTGGGGAAGTGCGGCAGCGATTATTCTGCGTATTGTGCTGACTGTGTTTGCGGTCAAGCTGTTGCAGCTATCGTGGCTGAAGATTATTGGCGCGCTATTGTTGTTCTGGATTGGCGTCAAGCTGCTTATTCCGGAAGATGATGACGCCAACATTGCGGCGCATGAACATCTGGGGGCCGCGATCAAAACAATCCTGATTGCTGATCTGGTGATGAGTCTCGATAACGTAATTGCCGTTGCCGCCGCAGCCAAAGACAATATCGTGCTGTTGGTGCTGGGTCTGGCAATCAGCATTCCGCTGATTATTTTTTCCAGCACGATTTTGCTTAAATTGATGGATCGCTTCCCGATCATCATCACCATAGGTGCGGCGCTATTGGGTTTTGTTGCAGGTGAAATGCTGATTACTGATCCGGCGACCAAGACTTGGGTAGACCAAAACGCGGCGTGGATGCATTATGCAGTGCCCGCCTTGGGCGCTGCATTTGTGGTGGCGCTGGGTTTGTTTTTGGCCAGGCGACGCCGTGGGCCGTCGAATGAATCGGGCAGGGCGGCAGGCGAATCAACGTAGAATCTAGAAGTATTAAGTCATCGGTTTGTTGCCTTTGACGTTAATGTTTGGCGATAGCACTAAGCGTTTTAGCTGGAAGATAAAAAATAATCCATTTTTTTTAATCGGAGAATGTAATGACCTCAGCATTTCAATTCAAACCCCGTTCGACATTAGTCACGCTGATTGCCGCCAGCCTCGCCACGGCATTCACATTGGCACCACACGCATTTGTTAACGCGGCAGAAGCCTGGAAACCCACCAAAAGTGTTGAGTTTGTTGTGCCCGCGGGCACGGGCGGTGGTGCCGATCAGATGGCGCGGTTTATTCAAAGTGTGGTCGCCAAGTATAAGTTGATGGATCAACCGATGATTGTTGTCAACAAGGGCGGCGGCGCGGGCGCGGAAGGCTTTTTGGATGTAAAGGGTTCGGCCAAAGACCCGCATAAAATTATTATCACGCTGTCGAATTTATTCACCACGCCACTGGCTACCGGCGTGCCATTTAACTGGAAAGATTTGACGCCAGTGCAAATGATGGCGCTGGATCAATTTGTGCTTTGGGTAAACGCAGAAACGCCATACAAAACCGCGAAGGAATATACCGATGCGGTGAAGCAGGCGGGCGCGTCCAAGATGAAAATGGGCGGCACGGGGTCGAAGCAGGAAGACCAGATTATTACGGTCGCGATTGAAAAACAAAGCGGTGCTAAATTTATCTATATTCCCTATAAGGGCGGCGGCGAGGTGGCTGTGCAGCTAGTCGGTAAGCATGTAGATTCCACCGTGAATAACCCGATTGAGGCGGTGGAGCAATGGCGTGCCGGACAGTTGCGGGCGCTGTGCGTATTCGATAATGCGGCCATGCCTTACAAAGCCAAAGTCACTAAGGATCTCGCCTGGGGCGATGTGCCCACGTGCAAGTCGCAGGGCCTGGATGTGGATTACCAGATGTTGCGCGGCATCTTTATGGCCCCCGGTGTGAGCAAGGAGCAGGTGGATTACTATGTCGCGTTGCTGAAAAAAGTGCGTGAAACACCCGAGTGGAAAGAGTTCATGGAGAAGGGTGCGTTTGATCAAAAGTCCATGAACGGGGCTGAATTCACTGCCTGGCTTAACAAGGAAGAAACTCGCCATCAGACGTTGATGTCGGAGGCAGGATTTCTCGCAAAAAAATAGTCAGCGCTTAAGCCTATTGCAAAATATAACCCCGGCTGTTGTCGGGGTTTTATTTCGTTATGGCGCATATTTTGTTTGGTGCAGATCAATGCGATCAAGATGCTGAACAAATGACAATATGGTTAGGATGGTACATGTGATACTACATAGAGCGACATCATAAAAACGTAAGCTCAGGAGGAAAAAATTCGTCATGGCCGAATCAGAAGAAAAATCCGCCGCGTCCACCAAAACCATGGATGTGATTGTGGCAATACTATTTTTTGCCCTCGGCGCGCTGGTGATGTGGGACAGCAAACGGCTCGGTGCTGCGTGGGGTTCTGACGGCCCTGAAGCTGGATATTTTCCGTTTTATATCGGTGCAATTTTGTGCGTGGCGGCGATTGTCAATGCGATTCGTGCCACATTGGGCAAAGACATCAAAGAGCAGTCGTTTGTTAGCGTGGCTGCGCTAAAAATGGTGTTTTCAGTTTTATTGCCGACGATTTTATACGTGCTGTTTATTGGTGGTATCGGGCCGATTCCGGGGCTCGGCATGTATGTGCCTTCGGTACTTTTCATCGCTATCTTTATGATGTGGCTGGGCAAATACAAATGGCTAATGTCGCTTGCTGTTAGCGTTGGCGTAGTTATTGTGTTCTTCCTGATGTTCGAAATCTGGTTCAAGGTGCCGCTGCCGAAAGGCCCATTGGAAGCCGCCCTTGGTCTCAACTAGCCGCAACAGCAACTGAATTTTCCGGGAATCTCAATGGATGAAATCACCTCATTAATGCATGGCTTCTCGGTCGCGTTGACACCCTACAATTTGGGGCTGATGTTTGTCGGCGTGGTTTTGGGTGTGCTGATCGGTGTATTGCCCGGCTTGGGCGGGGCGAACGGCGTGGCGATTCTGCTGCCACTCACTTTCACGATGAATCCGACCTCCGCGATCATCATGCTTTCCTGCATTTATTGGGGCGCGCTGTTTGGTGGCGCGATTACTTCAATTTTATTCAATATTCCCGGCGAGCCGTGGTCGGTGGCGACCACCTTCGATGGCTATCCGATGGCACAGCGAGGGCGTGCAGGCGAAGCGCTGACGGCAGCGTTCACGTCATCGTTTATCGGTGCGCTGGTGGCGGTGCTGATGATTACTTTTTTAGCGCCGACAGTCGCCAAATTCGCGCTGAAGTTTGGGCCGAAAGAATTTTTTTCTGTTTATTTACTCACGTTCTGTAGCTTCGTCGGCATGACCAAAGCGCCGCCATTCAAAACCATTTGCGCGATGATGCTGGGCTTTGCACTCGCTGCTGTCGGGCTCGATACGGTGACTGGGCAATTGCGTTTAACGTTTGGACACATGGAATTATTGAAAGGCTTCGATTTCCTGATCGCTGTGATTGGCTTATTCGGCATTGGTGAAATTTTACTTACGCTCGAAAAAGGACTTGCCTTCAAAGGCACGGAAGGCAAAATCAACGTAAAAATAGTGATTGAGACGTGGAAAAAATTACCGCAATATTGGCTGACCATGGTTCGCTCGTCCGCCATCGGCTGCTGGATGGGCATCACACCGGGCGGTGCGACGCCTGCGTCATTCATGGGCTATGGCGTGGCAAAAAATATGTCGCCCAACGGCAAAAATTTTGGCAATGGCGAGCTTGAAGGGGTCATAGCACCAGAAGTCGCGGCCCATGCAGCGGGCACTTCCGCATTGTTGCCCATGTTGACGCTGGGTATTCCCGGCTCGCCCACCGCTGCGGTGCTGCTCGGTGGCTTGCTGGTGTGGGGCTTGCAGCCGGGGCCGCTCTTGTTTACCGAGCAAAAAGATTTTGTGTGGGGGCTGATCGCATCAATGTATTTGGGCAATATCGTTGGTCTGATTGTGGTGCTCACCACCGTCCCTTTATTTGCCGCTATTTTGCGTGTGCCGTTTTCGATTGTGGCGCCAGTTATTCTGGTGATTTGCGCGATTGGCGCCTACACCGTGCACAGCGCCATGTTTGATGTTTGGCTGATGCTGGTATTCGGCGTGATGGGCTATGCGTTCAAGAAGTTGGATTACCCATTGGCACCGCTGGTGTTGGCGCTGGTGCTCGGCGATCGCGCGGAGGATGCGTTCCGTCAAGCGATGCTGGGTTCAGGTGGCGATTTGACGACGTTCTTTTCAAACGGATTGGTGGGCAGCATCACCGCGCTGGCACTGGCGATGTTGTTTTGGGCACCGTTGCGCGCGCTGATCGGTAAAGTGCGCCATGCATCCGCGTAAGGTGAATTTCAGCGAAAATTTTCATCATTGATTCTTCTCTTTTGCTTCATGCGCGAGAGTGTTTCCGGCGCTAAATTCAGATGTGTTGCCAGTTCTTTCATCGGAATCCGTCCATACAGATGAGGATATTTGCGCAGGAAACGTTGCAGGCGGCCTGCGGCATCCAGCAAATGCAACGTGATGGTGTGCGCCATCACCTCTGACATCAAGTGCATGACTTCATATTCGAAATCGCTTTTCACTGACGGATGACGATCCAGAAACTCCACCCACGCTTCCATCGGCAGTTTTGCTACTCGTGATTTTCTGACAGCACGAATCGAATAGGGTGCGGGTGTGCGCAATCGCCATGCGGCATAGCTGGTATCCATATCGTCTTCCACTGAAAAACGCAAAATGATTTCTTTACCCTCCTGATTAGCGACGACTCTTTTCAAGGTGCCTTCTAGCACAAAATATTGCTCCATATCGTGATCGCCCTGGCTTAACAGCAGCTCTCCTTTTTTATAATCGGCAATGATCAATAATTTTTCCAGGTCCTGAAACGCACGCGGTTTTAATGTGCGCAACACAATGTTTCGCGCCAGTGCCAAACGCAGTGAATCACGTTGAGGGTGGGTAATGAGTAGTGTCATGGTGGATATTTTTACGGTAATGATGAGTGAAAGTTGTTTTGCAATCAATAGCGGGTAACAAGCAACCAATAATGAAATTCAAGCAATATGCACGTATCACATTGACTCGAATCAAGGCGTAAGCATATTGCGATTTTTATCATGATACACCTGCTAGTAATATGTAATCGTTAACCATGATTAGATACACAAACTGCCGCAACGTTGATGCTGATCAATGGCCGTTGCGGCTTGACACTACTGTTATCCATTCTGCAATAGCTTTGAACAATCGCCTTGAACAATTGCATTCAACAATCGTGTTCAATCGCATTCAACAATCGTGTTGAACAGGCACCGCAACTTTCACGTTCATTTTCTGCGCCACCATTATCATTTTTATCACTAATCCACCCCTTTTTCGATTTCTGTGCGACAAATTTGAACTCCATAGCGCGAGGCGTCCCGGCATGACAACTGATGCAGCACCTCCCAGCACGACCGATGGCTTCCATTTGGTCATTGATGCCTTAAAGCTCAACGGGCTCAACACGATTTATGGTCTACCTGGTATTCCCATTACGGATCTCACCCGCCTGGCGCAGGCCGAGGGTATTCGCGTCATTTCGTTTCGCCATGAGCAAAATGCCGGTAACGCTGCCGCGATTGCCGGATTTATCACGCAAAAGCCCGGCGTGTGCTTAACGGTTTCCGCACCCGGATTTTTGAACGGTTTGACCGCGCTGACCAATGCCACCACCAACTGCTTTCCGATGATTTTGATTTCGGGATCAAGCGAGCGCGAGATTGTGGATTTGCAGCAAGGCGACTACGAAGAAATGGATCAATTGGCCATTGCCAAACCGTTGTGCAAGGCCGCGTTTCGGGTGCTTAATGCCGAAGACATTGGTATCGGCGTGGCGCGTGCCATTCGTGCGGCGGTATCGGGCCGCCCCGGTGGGGTGTATTTGGATTTACCGGCAAAATTATTTGCGCAAACGTTGGATGCCGAGACAGGCCGTCAATCGCTGATTAAAGTCGTCGATGCCGCCCCTCGCCAAATCCCCGCCCCTGATGCAGTAAGCCGTGCGCTTGATCTCTTGAAAAGTGCTAAACGTCCGCTAATATTGCTGGGCAAAGGTGCCGCTTACGCCCAGGCCGATGCGGTACTGCGCGAGCTTATTGAGAGCACTGGCATTCCGTATCTGCCCATGTCGATGGCAAAGGGCATTCTGCCGGACACCCATCCGCAATCAGCGGCAGCGGCGCGTTCGTTCGTGTTGCCAGAAGCAGATGTGGTGCTGTTGATTGGTGCCCGATTGAATTGGCTGCTATCCCACGGCAAGGGCAAAACCTGGGGCGGCAAAACGCATAAAGACTGGGGTGGGCAAGCCTACATCCAAATCGATATCTCACCGACGGAAATGGATAGTAATGTGCGTATTGATGCGCCGGTGGTGGGCGATATTGGTTCGTGTGTTGCCGCACTTTTAGAAGGTATTGATGCAACGTGGCGTAAGCCGGACGCAGCATGGCTTAA
>JANXWW010000043.1 GCA_025350945.1 Burkholderiales bacterium | reverse complement strand
GTGGCGGCTAACTCTTCGTTCACGCCAGGCGTGAAGAAGATGTGATTGTCTTTGAGGAATTTTTTTGCTTTCCAAAGCGCCTGATCGTACGCACCCAATGGCGAGCCGCGATAGCCGGAAATAAAACCTGCGGTGTTCAAGCCTGCGGCTAAATCACGCTGACGCTGAATCATGGGAAGCCTGACCAGTGCTTGTGTTCCGGTCATGAAGGCGCGACCGTGATCAAGCAGGTATTTATCGTCCAAAGAAATGGCAGGCAGGGACGGCGTAAACGGTGCTATTGGTGTGTTAAGTGCAGGCGTGGCAAGTGCGGCAGACATTTAAAACTCCTCAAAATCGTGTTTTGGGGCCCGTTTGGGCGTTAGCATGGATTCATTATGAAGCACGCGGTTCGCTAAATCTTGAGGGAATTTTGTTCCCCTTGTTCAGCGCGCGCAAGTGTACCGGAAAACGTGCGTATGCGTCGTCATGTAGAAGTGCCTAAAAACCAAACACGCCATCTGGCGGGCAGTTTGAGCACTTTTTGCCTCAAACACCGCGCTGATAAAGGGGTTTTATCTTGATTAACTGATTTTTGTTATTGCTTATCAATGTTAATCACGTTGTCTTTCGGTTTCCGATCAATGAGCTTGTTGAATGGATCAATGCCTGCTTTCGATGGTTTTTTATCAACGGTGATCACAAAATCAGTTTCTTCTTTTTCAATTTTGCGCTTTTCGAGATAAAGTGCGTCGCCCTTTTCATCAAGCACGCCAATATCAATCCAGTCGTTGAGCGCGATATCGGTTTCTTTGCCGAGATCATCGGACTTCCGTTTTTTCGCCATAACCGAAACGCTCACTTCAAATTTTCCGTTCGCAAGAACTTTGTAGGTCGCGCGGGTGGCGCGATTGTCGTAGATGATGATGGATTCAAACATGTCATCAATCATGTATTGCAAATGCGCGGGCGTGACATCGCGAATGCGTTTGATCAGCATCGTGGCATTCGGATACGGCGGGCCTTTGTAGGCGGTTTCGTCGCGGAAAGCCTTGATGGCGCGATTCAGATTCTCTTCGCCGATGTAATCCTGCAGCGCGTACATCACGAGGCTGCCTTTGGCGTAATGAATGTACGGCTGATTTTCAACACGGCCGAGCGGCACTTCTTTTTTCTGCTCGGTTGCGCGGCCCAACAAATAGCGGTTCAACTCATAAGTCATAAACCGTTTCATTTTTGCCTCGCCAAATTTTTGCCTCATCACCATCAGCGCAGAATATTGCGCGAGCGTTTCGGAAAGCATCGTGGCACCCTGCACATCACCGCCTACGACCTGGTGCCCCCACCATTGATGCGCCGCTTCATGCGCGGTGATGTAGTACGGATAATCAATATCTTTCTCATCGTTAGGGTCAACCCGCGCAATAAAACCGATGCCCTCCGAATAGGGAATCGTGTTCGGGAACGCCTGCGCGAATTCCTGGTAACGCGGGAATTCAACGATCCGGAATTGGCGATGCTGATACGGCCCGAACGCCCCGGTAAAATAGTCTAGTGACGCTTTTGATGACGCCATCATGCTGTCGAGATTAAACGTGTGACTGGGATGATGATAAATCTCCAGCGACACATCGCCGTTTGGCCCTTTCCACACATCTTTTTTCACGTCATACCGCGCCGACTGAAACGCGAAAAAGTTGAGAATCGGTGCATCCATCTTGTATTCAAAATAACGCCGACCGCCCTCGGACCACTCGCGCTGCAAATAACCGGGCGCAATCGCGATTTGATCCGCTTCGGTGCTGACCACGGTTTCAAAATCGATCCAGTCTGAAAAATTGGTCATGTCGTTTGTTTTCAAACCTTCCGCATCATCGCGATCCAGCGCTCGCTCTTTCGGTTTCAAACCGAATTTTTTGCGATCCTTATCCTGTTCGAGCTCAAAGCGTGGTTGATAGCCGATGTAGGGCAAAATTTGAAACGCATTGATAAATGATCCGTTTTTCACCACGCTGGTATTCGCGCCGCCGTTTCGAAACCCGTTCGTCAGCAGCGTAAGATCGAAATTCAACACCATTTTTTCGCCAGGCGGCAGCGGTGTTTTGAGCTTGTAATGACGCAGCCCCATCTCCTCATTAGTACTTGCCAATTCAGCCGCGCGATCAAATTCAAGCTTGTCAAACTGCATCTCGCGGGCGGACATAAAAGACAGGCGCACACTCTCGACCGGCACCGTATTTTTATTGATCAATTGATAGCTACCGCTCATGCGCGTACGCTGGGTGCTGGGGTATAGCTCCACATTGACTTTTACCGCCGTTATTTTGGGTTGCGCCTCCAGGCTTGTCGCCTTGTATTGTTTTTCATAATCGGCTTGAAGCTGTTCGCGAGATCCGGTGTTTTCGTATACGTTCAAGACGTTGGTGTTATAAAAAATGGCGCCGCCCAGCCCCACAAACAGCGCGCCGAAAACTGCCCCATATTTCCACACGCGCTCGCTAAAGCGTGTGCGTGCCACCACCATGCGTTCATGCCAGCCTGATGCCGTACCACGCGTCCAAAACAGATATGCTGCGATCATCAGCAATACAGCAAATGCCGCCCAATATGCGTTGAAAATACTTTCGCGAAACAGATAATGGCCAAAGCCATTCATATCGGAATAGCGTTCCGATGGCGCTGAGGCATATTTATAAAGGTTGTGTTCAAACCCCATCAACCCGGAAAAACTAAAGATGACGTAATACGCGATCATCACAAAATGGCCGAGATATTTATTGTTGATGAGACTATGAACGGCTATTGCCAGCGCACAAACAAGCCAGTAGTTCAGCAAATTCAAGCCAAACAGTCCTTTGAAATAGAGCCCTAATTCAAAGTGGTAATAGCCTTTGAAAATCTGCATGCCGATGCCGCATACCAATAAAAACATCTGCAACAGCAACGGAATCAGCATGAGTGCCAAGAGCTTGGCGGTAACTGGCAGCCACGTCGGTGCAGGCATCGCGTCGACAATCTGATCGATGCGCTGATCACGCTCGCGCCACACCATTTCGCCTGCATACAACGTGATGATGATGAGCATAAACAGCGCGAAAGTGCCGCTAACAATTTCCAGCACTTGATAGGTCACCGGCCATGTGGGTGTGCCGAATTGTTTACCAATCGCCGTACCGGCGAGAATCATAAACAGCACGCCAGCAAGAACAATGACACCAAAATAAATATTGGTGATCGACTCTTTGAAATTCAGTAACACCATGCGTGGCAACATCGCCAATCCGCTTGGCTCGTCCGGACTGATAACCAAACGCGATGCGTTATTCAAAATTACATCGGAAATATTTGCATCATCTGCATTTTCAGCGTCGCGAGTTTTTTGCTTTCTCTTCGAGTTTTTTTCCGCCGCGAACTGGACAAAGTCGAAGCGCAAAAAACACAACACGATGGCCGAAATTGCAATCACAAACCACATGACGCGGTTCCACAAGAACACCCCTTCCAGTGGAATCAAGCGTACATTGCGCTCATCTACAGTCCAGTATTCAGTCACCCGGTTTAGCGCAATCGTACCGAAAGGGTCGATCATGGAGCCCAGTGTTTTGTTGTCGATATCGCGAATAAGGTTGAGTGCGATCAAATAGCCCAGGAGCATCAATACGCTGCCGATGTAAACCGGTAACATTTTGCGGCTCAATGTGGCGATCATGAAAAATACTCCGCCAATCAATAGCATGTTGGGCGTAAGGATTAATATATACGGCCAAACGTATGCCGCAACGCGATTTGGCCCGATACGATCCGCATCCATCCCAGGTAGCAGCGTGCCAAGAAATGCGCCGATGCCGACACTCAAAAATATGCCCAGCACAATAACAAATGCACCTAAAAACCGTCCGCCAAGATATTGTGTTTTCGTGATGGGTGTGGTGAATAAAAAGTGATGGGTACGATATTCAAAATCAGATTGCACCGCGCGACCCATGATGGTGGCGATAATGATCAATCCCATCATCCCCAGAAACGATACCGTTTGTGCCACCGCAAAAGGTGAATTGATAAACACTTTTCCTGAGCCAAACGATACCGTCGCATCTTTAAACAGCCCGCCAGCCGCGGCAATCCAAAACAGTGCGATGAAAAAGAATAAACCGAAATAGACCCATGTAGAAATGCGGGCCAGGCGGGTTTTGATTTCGAACTGGGCGATGGTTCTTAGCATGGTCTCTTCACCCTATTCTGCTGCGCGCTGCTGCAGGTTCGGGCTCGACTTCGATTCAACAAACCCGCCAATGGCCGCAAAATAACCGTCTTCGAGCGTTGGCGCAATGGCCTCAAAATTAACCCCAGGCGAGCTATCGCTGACCACATGAATCAAGGTTTGTCCGGCGATAAGTCGGGTCGAAATAACCGGATATTTTTTCTTCGCTTCTTCCAGATCAGCCCGCGGCACCGACGCTGACCATACACGTCCGCGCAAGCTCGCGATTAATTCGTTGGGACGCCCGGTGAGCAGCACTTCACCTTTATTAATAATCGCCATATTCGGACATAAATCGCTCACGTCCGAGACAATGTGCGTAGATAAAATCACCACCACATCGTCGCCAATCTCGGCCAGCAGATTATGGAAGCGCACCCGTTCTTCAGGGTCTAATCCCGCCGTGGGCTCATCGACAATAATCAGGCGCGGATCGCCTAATAGCGCCTGAGCAATACCGAAACGCTGGCGCATGCCACCTGAAAATCCGCCCAGCGCTTTAAAGCGCACGTCAAATAAATTGGTTTGGCGCAAGAGGCCAATAACCACATCCTGCCGCTCGCCACGATTGTTCAGACCTTTTAATTCGGCAAGATGATTGAGCAAATCCCAGGCCGATACTTTGGGATACACCCCAAAATCCTGCGGCAGATAACCAAGAATGCGGCGTACCCCATCCTTGTCTTTGAGCACATCCAGATTGCCCATGATGGCGGAACCGCGATCCGCATCCTGTAATGTTGCCAGCGTCCGCATCAATGTTGATTTACCGGCACCATTTGGCCCCAGCAAACCGAACATGCCGGCAGGAATGGTCAAGGTCACATTTTTAAGCGCCTCAACGCCGTTGGGATAAGTCTTGGAGAGACCGCGGACAGTGAGTTCCATA
>JANXWW010000034.1 GCA_025350945.1 Burkholderiales bacterium | reverse complement strand
CTGCCGTGAGCTTTATCTCCCCACTCCCCTTCACCACCCACTCGACAACCATCCGATCCGCTGTCGGCGATGTATCGGTCCAAAAACTCATCAGCGTATGTTTGTAAGCCCGCCCTTCCAACTCGCCCAACATCTCACGTGCTTTGCCCGCAATCAATTCCTGCCCAGCCGCCAACGTAATCTCGGCAACTAAGCCACGCGATTGTTTGCGCGCCAGCGCTCGCTTGGACACATAAGAAGGCAGGTAGCCGGTGTTCTGCACAGCCAGCGTGATCCGGTGCGTGTCGGCGTCAATTTTTTCTTTTTTTGCTTCAACCAATTCCAGCTTCGGCGACGTCATCGCGTTGTAAATCAACCAATCCGGAAATTTCGCGATTTCGCGTTCAAGCAAATGCGGCGGCGGATTGCGGAACGCGTGGATTTTGTCCCAGCCGCCGATCTCTACCTCACCCAATTGCGGGTGATTGAATTTGTACCACTCAATATAGCCTTTGCCTTTTAATTCTTGATCGGCCCACTTCAACATTTTCATATCATCCTCCACCGGATGATCGCGAAACCAGTCGATGTATTTGTAATCGGTGATGCCCGCTTCGCGCATCGGGCACCAGATTTCAATCGTCCATTCGTAGAGGCCAAGATGCTCGTAAATCCAGTCAAAGGTGCCACTGATGACATCCTTCGGATGATAGCGAAACTCGTGATACACGCTGATCGCGGGATAGCCGGTAATCTCGGTGCCTTTCTCGCCCTGTTTTTTGTATGTCCACAAATCCTCTGCCGGTAACTCATCATCCGCGAGCGTGGAGAACGGCCTGAGCAACACCCCGCTCCAGGTGTGAAAAGTCAGGCCGCCGGTGATGTTTTGATGATGCGTGATGAAATGCACGACTGAGCGTACTTCGGGCTCAGAAGTCGGATACGGGCCCGCGCCCAATTGCTCATACTCCTGCCGCCAGCCAGCGGGGAAATTTCGGTTCAGGTCGAGGCCTTGTTTGTCTTTATTCACCTTCACCGTGTAGCCATCGTAATCGCGCATGGTGCCTTCGGGCAGCATGCGGTAATACGTGCCGCCGTATTCGGTTGGCTCGCGCGCCACCATCAATCGCGGCTCGGTGGCATGACATTTCCAGTTACCGTTTTGATCCTTGATGCGCATGGAAAGAATGCGACCATCACCATCCACATCGCCAATATCCAGGCCATCAATGGCTTCTTCTTCATACGGATACGCGCGTGTGCTGGAGCGAATAATTTTCGGGGTGTCCTGCATCGCCCATTCCGCGCCATCCGGATTCATGCGCGGGCAAATGTACATGACGCGGGTATCAAGCAGGCGGGTTACCTGCTCGCCACGCGGATCTTTTTTTCCGTAATTTTTGGTGAGCGTATCGATCAAATACATCGCCGCCGCACCGCCTGCCAATTCGCTCGCGTGAATATTTGCGTCGACCCAATACGCAGGCTTATCGGCTGCCGCGCCGGTCTTTGTGTTGGTCGCCGTGACGACCCAAATATCGCGGCCCTCATGGCTTTTGCCGATGCTTTCAATTGAGAGCAATTCGGGAAATGCTTTGACGAAATCTTGCAGCAGCTGGCTGAATTCGGTATAGCGATAAAAACGGTCGTACTTGGGTTGGGGAGCGTTCATTTTTTTCTTCAGTGTTTATTCAACCAACATTTTCGCACAGCCGGGCCACACGTGGTCTGGCGGAAGCCTTAATTCCTGCGGGCTGGCGATGATGGTGGTGAGGGTGGAGGTAAGGGCGGCGCACCCCGTGCGGTCGGTGGATTGAATTCAGAAAATTCACTGAGCAAAAAATCCTCAAGTCCCGCTGAATCTTCCTTGCGCGCCGACAGCGTGACCACACGGCCCAGTCGGTGCGAATCCCAGCTAAAGTTGGCTTGATAGTGTTCACGAATCAGCTCAATCATCCGCCGCACCATGGTTCGCTCAATATCGCCGCCCTGCCCTGCATCAACTTCGATCACGCGGCGATAGCTGTCGCTGCGATTGGTGGTCCAGCCACGAAATGAAAACGAGCCGGTGCGATAGCCCTTGCTGATAATTTGAAATACGCCGCTGGTACCGTCGCGGGCGCGTCCCAAATTGGCCAAATTTTTGTTGATATTGCCCGCGGTACGATCCGCAGCACTTGGGTCACTGCCATTCGAACGGCTCTCGGCATTCTCACTTTTGGCCGCATCTTCTAATGCCTGGCGACGCGCACGCGCTTCCTCCACCCGCGCCATCATGCTCGGCGGCTCGGTGCGTGGGTCTACTGGTTTCGGCGGCGTTACGGGTGGCGGTTCTATTGGTACCGGTGGCACGGGTGCCATCGGCGATTTGCTGATCGGATTGGGTACGGCGAGCACACGCGGTTTCGTCGGTGCCACTGGCGGCGCTGGTGTCGGCGGCGTCACGGGTGCGGGTGCGGCGGACGGTGGACGCGCCTGCGCGGGGTTGAGCTGCACCACCAAAGGCTGACTTGATGCCGCATCCTCGTTTTCAATTTTTTGCTTGCGCTCAGGCATAAATATCATCAGCAATATATGAAACAAAATCGACAGCACGGCGCCCACGACAATACTGCGGCGGAAGCGAAACTCCAGCGCAATATTTTCATTCAGCCATCGGGTAAACTTTGGCGTGGGGGTTATCAGGGGATCTTGCATTGGGCGACCATAAAGCAACTGAGACGGCGAGAGTGAGCAGGTGGGAATGTTGCCTTGAAGCAGTGGCCGGGTGATGTCGTTATGATTTTTACTGGAAGTGTAATTGGAAACGTTTAAATACAAATGGTTCGCTTAAGCTACGAATTATAGAATCGAATTGACCCATGTTCGCAAGCCGCTCATGGACTTGATCTGCTAAAGTCCGCGCATGGTAAAAATCGCGTTGAATATTATGTTGCAATCACAGGGATTCGGCACCCGCCGCTGGTGCCGTGAATTGATCGAAGACGGTGATGTTACCGTGAACGGCGAAATCATCACCGATCCTGGCGCAACCTTCGACACCGACAATCTGCGATTTAGCGTTTTTGGCGAAGAATGGATTTATCGCGAGCATGTTTATATCTGCATCAACAAGCCGGGCAATATTGAGTGCTCGCGCAAGCCAAGTTTTCATCCAGGTGTGTTGACGCTTTTACCCGAACAATTTTCGCGCCGTGACGTACAACCTGTTGGCAGGCTCGATCACGATACCACTGGCATGCTATTAATGAGTGATGACGGCGCATTTATTCACGCGCAATCCTCACCGAAACGACATGTGCCGAAAGTGTATGTCGCCACCACGCACGATATTGTCACGCCACAGCTCATCAGCGAATTGCTGGCCGGCGTAAAGCTGCATGACGAAACTACGCCTCTGGCTGCGCTGCGGTGCGAACGTATTACCGAGCACGAGATCGAAATCGTTCTCGAACAGGGAAAATATCATCAAGTCAAACGCATGCTCGCAGCAGCTGGAAATCACTGCACCGCACTTAAGCGCGTGGCGATTGGGGCGTTGACGTTGGCATCGTTGGGGCTGGCTGAGGATGCTTGGTGCTATTTGAGCCCCGAGCAAATTGCGAGTGCTGGCAGCTCGTCTCAATAGCCAGCTCTCGCAATTTCTATGTCATGTCCGCTCAGAAAAACCCAAAATAACTCGCCTGCTGCACCGCTTTTTGCGCGTTGATAAAACCAAACCCGGTGCGGAAATCAAAGCCACGATCAAATTGCGCCGTGTTCGGATCATCCATATCGGTGGCGGTGGTGCGAAGTAAATTGGTGATGAAAAACGGGCTCAATCTATTTTTACTCGCCTGCAACATCAGCGCCGCCACACCCGCTGCGTGCGGCGCAGACGCCGAGGTGCCAAAAAAATTTGGCTTGCCGTCGCCTTCGTAGTCGTCCCCCGGAAAGAAGAACGTGGTGTTGCCGCCATTAGGCGCGCAGATATCCGGCTTCAGGCGGAATTCGAAGGTGCGTCTGCCTTCAGGCGTGAACAAAATAGAGGTGCCGCCTTGCGATGAAAAATTCGCCACTTTTGGGCCGGCGGGCAGGTTCGCTTCAAAATAATTGACCGCACAAACGCTTATCGCATCCGCCGCGTTCGATTGTCCGATGATGGTGGATTTGCGATTGAAGCTCGCATCAACATCCACCACGCCACCCGTAAATAATGTTTTCAAAAAGCGTGGTCGGCCAGCACGCGGGTCCACGGGATCGCCAACCAGGCGTTTCACCGCGCGGCCAATCACGAGATAGACATCCGCCGTTGTGTTCGGTGCACCGTTAAAGAAAATCTGGATGTTATCGAAAGCATCACCGCCCAGGCTGTTGAAATTGCTACCCGCGACAATCGATGTAAAGTCACCCGGTATGGTCATCAGAAAAATATCCAGATCACTGGCAGCCCCGGGACTTTGTGCAGATGCTGAAGCGAATGGCTCATCCCATTGCAAAAATACTGTGCTGGTCTGACCTGCAGCGAGCGTCAGGCGTTGATAAGGAACGGCTTTACCATCCACAATAAAGTTATGTAATTCATAATCGCCAAGCTGCGCACCCCGAAAATCAGCCAGCCGTGTCACACCTGAAACCGGCAGAAAAAAACTTTCGTATGAGGCGCGCCCGTTATTGCCCGCCGCGCTGAAATACGTCACACCGCGCGCAGCCACTGTCTTCACCGCCTGTGCGATCACGCCATCCTGAAACCAC
>JANXWW010000011.1 GCA_025350945.1 Burkholderiales bacterium | reverse complement strand
TGTTTCACGGTGACCGGAATCGATACCGCATCCACCATCGCCTTCACGCAATCCGCGACCAGTGCGGGCTCCGCCATCAAACATGCGCCGAAGCTACCGCGCTGCACGCGCTCAGAAGGACATCCGCAATTCAGATTTATTTCGTCGTAACCCCATTTTTCACCCAGCTTCGCGCACACCGCCAAATCGTGGGCGTCACTGCCGCCGAGCTGCAACGCCAGCGGATGCTCTTCATGATGAAAATCCAGATGGCGTGGTTGATTGCCGTGGATGAGCGCACCGGTGGTCACCATTTCGGTGTACAGCCGCGCATGTCGCGTGAGCAGGCGGTGAAATTTGCGGCAATGCCGATCCGTCCAGTCCATCATCGGCGCGACGGATAGACGGTGACTGTCAGGATGAAGTGGGTCGGTAACAGGTGAATGCATCATTAAATTAAGTCAGCCAAGTACGATATAAGGAGATAATTAATATTATCGACTAACATATTGCCTTTGTAGCATCTAACGACACAATGAAAATGACCAAAGAATCCAATTTAGCCAACCCGCTGCTCGATTTTTCCGGCTTGCCGCGCTTCGCCGCAATTAGATCAGCGCATATTAAGCCCGCGATTGATGCCTTGATCGCTGAGGCAAATACGGCGATTGAAGCTTTATCTTTAAGCGAAGAATCACCAACCTGGAACAATTTCATCACACCACTCGATAATGCCAATGAGCGTTTATCACGCGCGTGGGGCACGATAGGGCATTTAAATGGTGTGCTGAATTCGCCAGAATTGCGCGAAGCGTACAACGATATGCTGCCTGCTATTACCCAGTATTGGACCGAGCTTGCCCAGAACGAAACGCTGTATAAAAAATACAAAGCTATTCGGGCCGACAAGCAACATGCTGCGCTGAATCCTGCGCAAAAGCAGGCGCTGGAAAACGAGTTGCGTGATTTTCGTTTGGGCGGCGCGGAATTGTCTGTTGAAAAAAAATCCCGTTATCAAGCTGTGCAGGAAGAACTTTCCTCGCTGATGTCAAAATTTAACGATAACGTGTTAGATGCCACCAATGCGTTTGCGTGTTTTGTTGACAATGAATCCGATCTGGCCGGTGTACCGGAGGATGTGAAAACGGTTGCCCGAAATTTGGCAATTGCAGAAGGCAAGCCAGGCTGGAAACTGACTCTGCACGCGCCGTGCTATGGCCCGGTGATGCAATACGCCGATGCGCAATCATTGCGCGCCCGCCTCTACCGCGCCTATGTCACGCGCGGCTCCGAGCTTGGGTTAAAGCCGGAATGGGATAACACCGCCGCGATTAAACGCATGCTGCAACTGCGCGCTGAGATAGCGACCCTGCTCGGTTACAAAAATTATTCTGAAGTTTCGCTCGCCACCAAGATGGCCGAAACGCCCGCAGATGTGATCGGCTTTCTCGACGACATGGCGATAAAAGCAAAATCATTTGCAGAAAAAGATTGGCGAGAATTGTTGACCTTCGCTAAAACCGAGCTGCATATGTTTGAAGTGAATGCCTGGGATATAGCTTATGTATCAGAAAAATTGCGCGAAAAGCGCTACTCGTTTTCAGATCAGGAAGTGAAGCAATATTTCCAGGAACCCAAAGTTCTCGCCGGATTGTTTCATGTGATCGAAACACTTTATGGTGTGAAGGTCAGCGCGGCCAGTGCTGAAATGTGGCACGCCGATGCGCGCTTTTATGATGTGCGCAATGCCCATGGTGGCATCATCGGCCAGTTCTATCTCGATCTCTATGCGCGCGACGCCAAGCGCGGTGGTGCATGGATGGATGATGCGATTAATCGACGGCTAAAAAACGGCGCCGTGCAGCACCCGGTCGCGTTTCTCACCTGCAATTTTGCAGCACCCGTGGGCGGAAAATCTGCGCTGTTTACCCACGATGATGTCATCACGCTATTCCATGAATTCGGTCATGGCCTGCATCAGTTATTGACCGATGTTGATGAACTGAGTGTATCCGGCATCAGCGGCGTAGAGTGGGATGCCGTGGAATTGCCATCGCAGTTTATGGAAAATTTTTGCTGGGAATGGGATGTGCTGAAGCACATGACTGCGCATGCCGATTCGGGTGATTCATTACCGCGCGCGCTGTTCGATAAAATGATTGCGGCAAAAAATTTCCAGGCTGGGATGGGCTTTGTGCGACAGCTCGAATTCGCGTTGATTGACATGCGCCTGCATACGGAATTTGTTGCCGATAAAGATTCACTGCTCGAACTCGTTGATGGCGTGAGACGTTCTGTCGCCGTGGTGCAATATCCCGATTTTAATCGCACCGCGCACGCGTTCGGCCATATTTTTGGTGGCGGCTATGCGGCCGGTTATTACAGCTACAAATGGGCCGAGGTTTTGTCGGCGGATGCCTATGCCGCGTTCGAAGAAAGCGGGGTACTCAATCCTGAGACGGGTGCTAAATTCCGCCGCGAAGTATTGGCGCGTGGCGGCAGCCGCCCGGCGATGGAATCATTCATTGCGTTTCGCGGCCGTAAGCCCGATATGGAGCCGTTGCTGCGTCACAACGGTTTGAAATTGGCCGCATAACTTTTTAAAGAGCGATGCGATCATCATGAAACTCGTCACCTGGAATGTTAATTCGCTGAACGTGCGGCTACCGCATGTGATCGATTGGCTGAAGGCGCATCAGCCTGACGCGCTGTGCCTGCAAGAACTCAAACTCGAGGATATAAAATTTCCACTCGCAGCCATTGAGGAGATTGGCTACAACGCGGTTTTCGAAGGTCAGAAAACCTATAACGGCGTCGCGATTTTATCGCGCTCGCGGCCGGAAGATGTATCGAAGGGCATGATCGAATTTGCCGATGAGCAAAAGCGCGTGATCGCCGCCACCATTGATGGCGTGCGCGTTGTTTGTGTGTATATTCCGAATGGGCAATCAATTGATTCGGATAAATATCAATACAAACTGAAGTGGCTGGATGGTCTTGCGCAATACATGGCGCGCACGATTCAAGAATACAGCGATGTCGCGTTATTGGGCGATTACAACATCGCGCCCGATGATCGTGATGTGTACGATCCGAAGGCATGGGAGGGTCAGGTCTTGTGCAGCGATGCTGAACGTGCCGCGTATCAACGAATCCTGGCGCTGGGCATGCAGGATAGTTTCAGGCTGTTTGATCAGCCCGAAAAAAGCTACACCTGGTGGGACTACCGCATGAATGGCTTCAAGCGCAATCTGGGTATGCGCATCGACCATGTCTTGCTCACGTCAGGGCTGGCCGCGAATTGCATGGAAGTGTCAATTGATTTGGCACCGCGCAAACTGGAACGCCCATCGGATCACGCGCCAGTGATGGCAACGCTTCGATAACTCCTTAAATGCACGCGACGAACGCGCCATCGATTGTCCGGTTCAAAATCGCCTCAAAGAGTAGATAATATTTGATTTGGTTGGCGTTCGTTAATTTGTTGATTGCCCGAAGCCAAGCCCACCTCTGCCCCATACATTTCTAAAAGCCTGTGGATCTCGCTGAATCAAAAACGAATGCCATTCCTGTACATGGCGACGCTACTGTGGCGGATCAGCCGGGCGGGCTTATGCGTTACGAAATTCTCGATACAGCGCCTGAAGAAGCGTTTGATGATCTTGCGCGCCGCGCGGCCGAAGCGCTTGAGGCACCGATAGCAGGGCTGTCGTTTTTTGACCGGGCTGACGATTTTAAACGTGGTGCACACGCCGTCACAGATCATGCATCGCCGTTGCCTTCGCACCGGCATCCGCAGCTACCCAGCAGCACCCCGCGCGAATGGTTTAAATCGCGCATAAATTTTCCATTTGCCGCGCTGGCATTGGAACAGAGTTTTTTTCGCTATTATCTGCAGCAATATGATGCCGGTGCGTTGCCGCGTCATGCTCACGGCCCCACAACGTTTGTGATTGCGGACACCTTAGCCGACAAGCGGGTACGCGATTCCCTGCTGGTGACCAATCCTCCGCACATTTGTTTTTACGCCGCTGCGCCGATTTTTTCCCGCACGCACGAATTGATCGGTGTGTTATCGGTGTTTGATGTGGCGGCGCGCGGCGCCAGCCCGCGACAACTGGAGGCGCTCAGCAATCTGGCTGATCTGGCCAGCGCACGACTGGAAGCACGCGCAGTCGCACGTCGCGAGCGGCGCATGGTTCGTCGCGATCATCTTGGCGATCCACAATCGCCTCGCTCGCCGCGAACCGACGAAGCGGGCGACCCATCGCCGGCAGAGTTTCTGCGCCTTGAGCAGTTATTGGAAAGTGAAATCGAACAACGTCATTTGGTTGAGGCCAAACTCCAGGCTGAAAAAGAGTTCTCAGATGCGGCCATCAGAAGCGTGCACGGCGCATTTTTCATGTTCGATCCGAACACACGAATGGTGCGCTGGAACAAAAGCTTTCAGGAAACCACTGGCTACACCTCAGCCGAACTGCAGGACATGAAGGCGCTGGATTTTATCGGCAATCAGGATCGGGCGGCACTGGCCAATGCGGTGCGCCGCATTTTTGATGAAAACAAAGAGATGTCTATGGAAGCCTCAATTCGCCTGAAATCAGGCGTGGAGGCTCCTTACTTGTTCAATGGTCGCGCCGTCACCATTGCCGGTCAGCGCTATTGCATCGGCGTGGGCCGCGATATCACCGAACGCAAGCGCGCCGAGCACGAGATTCGCACCGCCAAAGAACGCTTGGATCTGGCCCTGGTGGGCTCGAGTCTGGCGATGTGGGATTGGGATCTCGTCAACAATATGGTGTACTTCAACAAAGGTTGGGCCACGCTGCTGGGCGCACCGGAGCAGGAATCCGTGGTGCCCAGCGAAAAGGTATTGGAGTGGACCTTCAAGGACGATCAGGAAAAAATGCGCGCGGCACTTGAGCTGGCGATAAAAGGGCAAAACAACGAATTTAATTGCGAGTATCGCATTCCGGATGTTGATGGCAACTGGATGTGGCTGCAAACGCGTGGTGCGGTAACTGAGCGCGACGCGAATCATCGTGCGCGTCGCATGACAGGCACATCGTCGAACATCACCAAACGAAAAATAGCCGAAGAGCGCGCTGAATATTTGGCCACGCGCGACCCGCTCACCGGCCTGCCCAATCGCATGCTGGTTAATGATCGCCTCGAACAAGGTATCGCCAACGCCGCGCGAAAAAACGGTCAGCTCGCGTTTATGTTTATCGATCTGGATCGCTTTAAAACGATTAACGATTCGCTCGGCCACGATGTGGGCGACGAGTTGCTGAAACGCGTTGCGGCGCGTTTGTCCGCCTGCGTGCGCGTCAGCGACACCGTGGCGCGGCTGGGCGGTGATGAGTTCGCCGTGATTCTGGAAAATCTGCAAAATAACGATCAAGAAGGTGCACAAAACGTGGCCGAAAAAATGATCGCCTCACTTGCCTCACCGATCATGATTAACAACCAGCACCTCAACACATCCTGCTCAATCGGCATCGGTTTATATCCAGATGATGGTCACGATCCGCAAACGCTGATGAAGCATGCGGACGTGGCGATGTATGACGCGAAGGCGAAAGGCCGCAACAATTATCAATTTTTTTCGCATGAGATGAACACCAAAGCCCAGGAGCGGCTCGCGGTGGAAAACTATCTGCGGTTAGCACTTCGTCGCAATGAACTGGTCGTCTATTACCAGCCGCGTATCTCGTTCAAGACTGGCAAGCTCACTGGCATGGAAGCGCTGATTCGCTGGAATCATCCGCGTCATGGCTTGGTGCTGCCCGGTAAATTTATCAATGTCGCTGAAGATGCCGGACTGATCGTGCCGATCGGCGAATGGGTAATGGAAACGGCGTTTGCCCAGCTTGCGGATTGGCAAAAAAAAACCAATCTGGATTTGCGACTTGCGGTGAATTTATCGGTCGGCCAAATGCTGGACGGTGAGCGTTTAATGCGCGCGGTTCAATCCACTGCGAAAGCAGTCAATCTCGACACCCGTTGTCTTGAACTTGAGCTCACCGAAAGCATGTTGCTCAAAAACAGCGAAGACACCGCGAAGCTGCTGATGCGTTTGGGCGATTTGGGTATTCATATCGCGATTGATGATTTTGGTACCGGCTACTCGTCGCTTTCCTATTTGAAACAACTGCCGGTCGATACGATCAAGGTCGACTCATCATTCGTGCGCGACATCGGTACCGACCCCAATGATGAAGCCATCATTCGCGCCATCATCGCGATGACGCATTCGCTGAAATTAAATGTTGTCGCCGAAGGTGTGGAGCGCGAGGATCAATATCGCGTGCTGCGCGATTTAAACTGCGATGAATATCAGGGATTTCTGTGTTCACCTGCGTTGCCTGCGGCGGAGTTTGAAGCGAAGTTTTTGGTGGCAAGATAAGAGATCAAAGTGCAATAGGGGCGGGCGTTTCAAATTTACGGACGAGCTAATCATGCCGAACGCCAAACAACTCAGCACTTTCGTTGCCATGGTCATCGCGGGCGATTATGTACAGGCCATTGAAGATTTTTATTTGCCCGATGCAACCATGCAAGAAAACCAGTCGCCGCCGCGCGCGGGCCGTGATGTGCTCGCCGCACACGAACGCGCTGCGCTCACGCGCGTGCAGTCAATTCGCACCACGCTT
>JANXWW010000402.1 GCA_025350945.1 Burkholderiales bacterium | reverse complement strand
TGATATTGTTGCGGGCCACAAGACCGGGTTTTATCTTGATCAGCGTGACAATCGCGCGCTCACACAATCACTATCCAAAGATTTGGATGTCCTGAATTGCTTTTGCTACACCGGCACGATGAGTGTGGCCGCGCTTGCGGGCGGTGCCAAATCCGTCATGTCGATTGACAGTTCCGGCCCCGCGCTGGAAACGGCGAAGCGAAATATTGCGTTGAATAATTTGGATGCGAGCAAAGCCGAATTTTGGGAGGCGGATGTTTTCGCAGCAATACGAAAACTGCGCGACATGGGCAAATCGTTTGATCTCATTATTCTTGATCCGCCCAAATTCGCGCCCACCGCGCAGCATGCCGAAAAAGCGGCGCGCGCTTATAAAGACATCAATTTACTCGGCTTGAAATTGCTGCGCGAAGGTGGCCGCCTGATGACATTTTCTTGCTCCGGCGGCATTTCGGCAGAGCTGTTTCAAAAGATCATTGCCGGTGCCGCACTCGATGCCAACGTGGATGCGCAAATCATTCAGCATTTAAGCGGCGGCGCTGATCATCCGATCGCACTTAACTTTCCGGAAGGCGATTATTTAAAAGGGCTTTTGTTGCAACGCAGCTAAGAAGTTCGCGCTATGAAACATTATTAGTAGCTACCGCAACGCAGCATTTTCAGGCGCGCTTTTCATGAGAATTTCTGTTTACTTTCGATTTCACAACTCTTAATAATCGGTAGGCCAACGCATCAGGTTGGCAAAGTAAATGATGCGAGTAGCGACAGATGGAATATCCACTCATCATGAATCGCGCCGCATTTTTTGGATTTAGCCACCAACTTATCCGGAGGGGAAATATGAAAAGGGAATTGATCGCGTGGCGTTCGTTATGCCGCGGTGTGTTTAGTTGTGCTTTTATCAGCCTAGCTTTGCTAGCACCTGCTCAGGCGGCAACCGCGACCAGCGGTATCGTGTTCGTTCACGGCACTGGTAAACAAACTGATGCATACAACGACTATTGGCAAAAACCGATGGTGGATAAAGTACGCGCGGGTCTTCCCAACACCAGTAATTTCGTCGTCATCAATTGCGATTTCACGCAGTATTGGTGGCATCCGGATGCAGCCGGTTGTCTTGCTGCGCAGACGACGAATTTCATCAACAGTCGCGGCATCACTGATCTATATGTGATCACGCATTCGAATGGTGGCAATGTGCTGCGCTGGGTGATGAGCAATCCGACCTACGACAGCCGCTATCCGGCGATCATCAGCAAGATTCGTAACGTCACCGCATTAGCACCATCGTCTGCGGGCACGCCGCTCGCAAATGCCGCGATTAACGGGAATGTTTTCGAGAGCGCTGTCGGCTGGTTGCTCGGCTACAAAAGCGATGCGGTGCGTCAGCAGCAAACCGACTGGATGGCGTATTACAACGCGAATAATCTGTACGGCACATCGGGCCGACCTGCGCTGCCAAAATCTTTCAGGGCAGTGGTTGGCACCGATTTATACGGCGGCTTCTGGAACGGCAATGCGTATTGCGCGGGTTATTTTGAAAACGCAGGATTGTCGGTTACCAAGCTGTGGCTGAATTCATGTGCTGATGGTTTCCTCGAATGTAAAAGTCAGAACGCGGCGGGCAGCGTGTGGTTTAACGACACGCAACGCACCAGCGGCAGCCGCCATTTGAGTCACAACCAAAGTCGTCGCGATTGCTTTGGTTTGCCCGAACTCATCAAGAACGATTTGTAAGAAGATGACCATGAAAATATTCCAATCCATTTCGCTCGCCATCATTACAATTTTTTGTGGTGCATCGTTTGCTGCTGATATTTCTCACTCATCAGACATCATTCCAACCAATATCAAAACAGCCGCAAAATCGGCAGCGCTTCCCGGCATGGCGCTTTCACACGACACCATACATTTTTCGTGGAACCTGAATGCGGATGCCGCGATCACCGCACCTGTACCGCACGTGGCTGAAAGTCGCGAGTATTTTATGGAGGTGGATGCGGCCTCAATGCAGCGCGGTGTTGCAATCAAAACCACCGCGCGTGGCAGCGTCGTTAAAATCTCGCCAAGTAGCGCAGGCGAGAATGCAAAAGCAAAATCACTCGGCGTGGATGATATTGTCGTGCGAGTTGGCGGCGAATCAATTCAGCTTCGCGACTTCGCAGCACGCGTGGACGACTCGAAAAAACTTGCCGTGTCTGGTGTCGAATTTGCTCCCGGCTCGCTCGCGTTCTTAATTGACGATGCGCGCGGTGCGGCAACTTTTGAAGTCGTACTAAAGTCAGCTGATCGAAGCTATCTCGTGCATGTGTTCGAGCCCGCGAGTCCGAATGCGCTGACGCTCACAACCAATCGCGACGCTTATCTGATTGGCGAGATATTGCAAATCAGCGCAGCCGCGTCTAATGGTGCCGCGATTACCGAAATCACCGGCGGTATTGCCTCGCCGCAAGGCGTATTGACGGCAGTAATGTTCAAACGTGGCGCGGGTGGGCAATTTACAGCCAGCATTCCACTCTCCGAAAGTACCGCAGGCGCGCTTTATGAAGCCTATGCGGTCGCGAAACTGGCAGATGGCAACGTGATTGCGTTGCGCGATGCAAAGGTGGGCTTTGCGGTGGCAAATCCAACGGCACGGCTAATAAATATCGCAACCGACAAAGATCGTTTCAATGCGGCCCGTTTCAATACGCGTCTTGATATCGCTGCCGCAGGCCGCTATCAAGTCGAGGCGGTGCTTTATGCACAGAAAGACGGTGCACGCGTACCCATCGCGATTGCCCACACTGGCGCATGGCTTAACGCCGGCGAAAACGTCGTCGCATTGCAATTCGACAATCTTGATCTCGCCAAGCGTGGCATCGAAGAGCCGTTTACGCTGGCTAATTTTGCGTTGAAGAATCAGGGTGACCTGACGACGATGGAGCGACGGATGGAGGTTGTGACGCGAGCGCATGTAGACAGGCATCTGGATTAAACTTTATACACAAACTCTAATATCGATGGGCCTTTCCGAGCATAAATGCTTGAAATAGCCCGCCCAATACAGCGTTTTATTACCACGGCAAGACCCTTGCATTGACACCAGCCCCGCAATTGCTTACCCTGATTTTTAAGTTAAAGCTGCTTCAGGAGCATTTATGCGCATCACGATTTCACGTCATACAAATTCGCCACGTTTCATCTTATTGAAACTGCGTCCATCCAGTTTCGTTGTAGCTGCGCTGTTGTTTTCGGCGAGCTGTGCTACGGTCGCGCAAAATCCGCCTGAATTGCCATCGGGCTGGACGCCGAAGCAGATTGTTTTTACCAATAAAGATATGGTGGTCGCAGCGAATCCGTTGGCGGTGGATGCTGGC
>JANXWW010000397.1 GCA_025350945.1 Burkholderiales bacterium | reverse complement strand
CATAAAATGAAAGCCAATGATTAATCCGCCCGATGCGGCAGCAGATGTTTTTAAAAATTGACGGCGATTGACTGTGTTACCCGATTCACGTTTTGTTGTCATCATGATCGTCCCCTTATGCTTTCGCTTTTGCGGCGGTTTTAATCGCGGCACGAACACGGTTGTAAGTCCCGCATCGGCAAATATTGCCGCTCATGGCCTCATCAATATCGCTATCCGATGGCGATTTATTTTTAGTAAGCAGCGCCGTCGCCGACATGATCTGGCCCGACTGGCAATAGCCACACTGCACCACGTCCTCGGCAATCCATGCTGCCTGTACAGCACGGCCCACGGGGGTGCGACCAATTTCTTCGATGGTGGTGACTTTTTTGCCACTGAGCGACGACACCGGCGTCGAGCACGAACGCATGGGCACGCCATCGACATGCACCGTACACGCACCGCAGAGTGCCATGCCGCAGCCAAATTTGGTGCCGGTCAGGGACAAGTTATCGCGCAAAAACCAGAGCAACGGCGTTTCAGGCGGCACGTTGGTTTCGGGACGTTCACCGTTGACAGTAAAGCGGATCATGGATGCTCCTTGGAATGAAATTTAGTTTTGTAAAAACCGGGGCGGGTTGCAATTTATTTGTGTTTTTTTAAAACGAATTATTTCCGAAATTTAAGACGAATTTTATGTGCAATAGTTTTCCTATGATAATCGCAAAAGTAGGTCAGGTTGCGCAGCTACCTGACGTTGGCCGTAAGTTAGCCACCGATGTCAGGTAGCTGCGCAACCTGACCTACGCAAAAACGCAAATCTAGCATTGGCGGGCATCTTCAGCCATTTTTTCCCTGAACAGCAGGCCAGTACTAGAGTTTAAGCGCTCTGAAATGCACGAGCGAATCAAACCACCATCACAAATGAACCGTATTTTCTCTCAAGTAAAATCGTCGGTATCATTTGCATCCACACTTCAAGAATGCACGAAAACATGGCTCGAAAACTTTTCCCCACGCCCACCGATTGCGAAACCGCGTTTTACGATGCGCTGGAACGGGCTGATTTGAAACTGATGATGGCCGTGTGGGCGGATGAAGCGGCAATTGTCTGCATCCATCCGCAGGGCCCGCGTCTGGCGGGGATGACAGCGATTCGCGAAAGTTTTGCGGATCTGTTTTCGCATGGGCCGAATGGCACCGTGCAGGTGAGCGAGCTGCGCAATCAGCTTAGCCAAACACTCGCGATTCATAATGTGTACGAAACATTTTTAGTAAAAAATAATCCTGCTGCAAACAACGCGCCGCCGATTCTGGCAACCAATGTTTATCTGCTCACACCCAACGGCTGGCGCATGACCTTGCACCATGCTTCAGTTGCACCGCGCGGCACGGTGGCTGAAGAGCAAGGGGTTACGAGGATTTTGCATTGATCGCGCGATACGCCATCGGCGTATTTGCGTGTGTGGTATTGAATGTGAATGTAGGCGCATATGCGGCGGATGCGAACAAAATAATTCGCACCGCCAAGCAATCTGCTGAAAAAGGTTTTGATTGCGTAGTAGAGTCGGATGAATTTACCGGCACACTTTGTGACGCGATTTTTGATGCGCCTTTGCAATACGATCATTTCGCGCGGCCAGCAAAATTGCAGCCACGCACGGCGGTTTCACTTCCGGACATTTCTGCGGATGGCTTGATCTACACACTAAAAATCAAGCCCGGTATTACATTCACCGATCATCCCGCATTCAGAGGTAAAAAGCGTGAATTAGTCGCCGGTGATTATGTGTACAGCTGGAAACGTATGCTCGATCCGGTGTTGAAAGCGCAGTGGCAATTTTTACTCGGCGGCAAATTGGTGGGCGGTGACGAGCTGGTGGCGGATGCCAAAAAAACCGGCAAGTTTGATTACGACAAACCGATTGCCGGGCTCGAAGCAATCGACAAATACACGATCGTGATCCGGCTCAAAGCACCGGATTACAACATGTCGTATATCCTCGCCATGCCTCCTGCGGGCGCGCTTGCACGCGAAGTGGTCGAGTATTACGGGATCGCGATTGGCGAGCATCCCATCGGCACCGGCGCATACAAATTAAAAGAATGGCGACGCTCCTCGAAAGTGGTGTTGGAAGCGAATCCGGATTATCGCGAAGAATATTTTGAATCTGCGGGCAGTGACGATCCACGCGATCAGGCACATATCGCGCATCTC
>JANXWW010000377.1 GCA_025350945.1 Burkholderiales bacterium | reverse complement strand
CGCGCGTAACGGCAAAGTGGTAGCGGCAGTGCTGGTACGGCCTGAGGACGAAATCATGATGATTACCACCGGTGGTGTTTTGATCCGCACCAAGGTAAAGCAAATCCGTGAAATGGGCCGCTCGACTCAAGGTGTAACGCTGATTAATTTGGATGAAGGATCGAAATTATCCGGCTTGCAAAAAGTGGTTGAATCTGACGAAGAGGAAAACACATGAAAGCAATTAAATATGTTTTAGCGGCGGCAATTGTTAGCGCGAGTGCGATCGTATTTGCGCAGGCTCCGACATCTGCGCCTGCAGCCACCCTCGCAATTACAACGCCCGAGCAAAAAGCAGCAGTTAAGGACCTGCTTGATGCGATGAATTTCAAGAAAATGATGTCGCAAATGGCGGGCGCGATGACACAAAACATGCCGCAAATGATGGAGCAGATGGTGGCTGCCAGCGACACGTCGATGACGGCGGAGCAAAAAGCGGAAGCGCGAAAGCTCGTAGCCAGAGCTAGCGAATCAGCAACTAAAGCCATGATCGATATTTATAGTGATCCGCAAATTGTTCAGGGCATGGAAGACATCATGGCGCGCGCTTACGGCAGCAACTTTGCGGTCGATGAAATTAAAGCCATCACCACGTTTTACATGAGCCCGGCTGGCAAGAAAATGTTGGCCACGCAGCCACAAATCATGCAGCAGTCCATGCCTGAAATCATGGCGTTGATCACGCCGCGTATGAAAGAAGTGATGAGCAAAATGGCGAAAGATATTACCGAGCAGGCGAAAGAACAGGGCAAAACCAGCGCAGCGCCTGGGAAGAAATAGCCAGGCTCGATATGTAAGTCGTTTCAACCTGAAGCCTGAATTTCACCGCAACAATAACGGCATCAACTCGAAAAAGTTGGTGCTATTTTTTTGACATTATCCGACAAATTGACAGTAAACCATACGCTGTGATATGGTTACCCATATGAAAACAACGCTCGAAATATCCGACAATCTTTTTCGCCGCGCTAAGAAGCTCGCTGAACGCGAAGGCAAGACATTCAAGGCCGTGATTGAAGAAGCGCTCGTTACGCGTCTCGAAGCCCGCGAACAGGCCGCAGCACCCTACCTGCTTGAAATTCCGGTGGTGTCAGGTGAAATAACGCCAGAATTTTTGAACGCGCCGTGGGAAAAAATTCGTGATGAGCTTTATGTTTATCCGTTTGTAGCGTCAGCACCTGATGCGCGAACGCAAAAGCAAAAAACGCGCACGACAAAAAAACGCGTTTCATGATCGCGCTTGACACCAATATTCTGGTTTATGCGACGCGTGCCGAATACCCATTTCATGCAGAAGCGCATCGCGCGTTGTCTGAACTTTCAGGCAGTGGCGGACGATGGACAATTCCATGGCCGTGCGCGCATGAATTTTTGGGCGTGGTCACCAATCAAAAATTTCACCGTCCCGCAACGCCGCATAATATGGCGATGCAGTTTCTAAAAAATTGCGCAGAATTCCCTTCGTTCGGGTTTATTGGTGAAGGCCGCGGCTATCTTGATATTTTGGATGGTCTGCTGGCATCGTCGAAAGCCACCGGTGCGATGATTCACGATGCGAAAATAGCGGCCATTTGCATTCATCATGGCGTGTCCGAACTTTGGACGGCTGATCGTGATTTTTCGCGCTTCCCAAAATTAAAAACCCGCAATCCACTTGTAAAAAAATAATGATGCGTGCCTATAACTTCTCTGCGGGTCCTGCTGCCATTCCAACTGAGGTGCTTCTGCAAGCGCAAGCCGAGTTGCTTGATTACAAGGGCACCGGCATGTCGGTGATGGAAATGAGTCATCGTGGCGGCGTGTTTATGGATGTTGCCCGCGAAGTAGAGCGCGATTTTCGTGAACTGCTGAACGTGCCCGCGAATTACAAAGTATTGTTTTTACAAGGTGGTGGCAAGGGCGAATTTTCACTTGTGCCACTGAATTTATTGCGCGGCAAAACGCGTGCAGACTATGTGAACACAGGGCTCTGGTCGGCGGGTGCAATCAAGGAGGCGGGCAAGTATTGCGAAGCTGCGACAATTGCCTCGAGCGAAGATAAAAAATTCACTTATGTGCCCCCACAGAATGCCTGGAAACCCAATAGGGATGCGGCGTTTCGGCACATTTGTACGAATGAGACGGTGCATGGTATTGAATATTTCTGGACGCCTGAAATTGATGACGATGTGCCGCTCGTCGCCGATATGTCATCGCATATTTTGTCGCGGGCAATCGATGTATCCAAGTACGGTTGCATCTACGCGGGTGCGCAAAAAAATATCGGACCTTCTGGTTTGACGATTGTGATCGTGCGCGAGGATTTGCTAGGTCACGCGCATCCGATGACGCCCTCTGTATTTGATTACACGCAGCAAGCCGCGAATGGCTGGATGCTGAATACGCCGCCGACCTTCGCGGTATATTTGGCGGGGCTTACATTCAAATGGCTGAAAGCGCAGGGCGGTTTGGGGGCGATGGAAACAAAAAGTATCGCGAAAGCAAAAATGATTTATGACTGCATTGATGGCTCTGACGGCTTTTATAGAAATGATGTCGCGGTGGAGAATCGCTCACGCATGAATGTGCCGTTTTTTCTGCGCGATGAATCGCTCAACGCCAAATTTATTGAGGCCTCGCTCGCGGCCAATCTTGCGGGCTTGAAAGGCCACAAAGCCATAGGTGGCATGCGTGCGTCAATCTATAATGCGATCTCAATTGATGCTGTTGCTGCGCTCACAATATTCATGCGTGAGTTCCAGCAGCGCAACGGCTAAAATATAGCCTTGAAATTTCATCCGCAATAACGATCCACATCTCATGAATAACGATCTTTCCCAGTTGCGCACCGAAATCGACGCGCTCGACGTCGACATTTTAAAACTGCTCAACACGCGTGCGGCACTCGCCCGCAAAGTGGGCTCGCTGAAAATCGGCCAAGCCTATCGCCCTGAGCGCGAGGCAGAAGTACTTCGCCGAATCAAATCGATTAACGAAGGCCCGCTGCCGGATGAAGTGGCGGCGCGCTTATTTCGCGAAATTATGTCGGCTTGTTTGGCGTTGGAACGACCCATCACCGTCGCGTATTTAGGGCCGCAGGGCACATTTAGCGAGCGCGCCGTCATCAAACATTTTGGCGAAGGCGCGGATGCACAGCCGACGGCCAGCATTGATGAAGTCTATCGCGCTGTGGAATCTGGTGCGGCCGATTTTGGCGTGGTGCCGGTGGAAAATTCCACCGAGGGCGCGGTAGGACGCTCGCTCGATTTGATGCCGCAAACGCCGCTGAAAATTTGTGGCGAAGTGTTGATCCGTATCCATCATCATTTAATGGTTACTGCCGTCGTCGACATGGGTGCAATCCAGCGGGTTTTTTCGCATGGCCAGTCGCTTGCGCAGTGTCACGAATGGCTCAATGCAAACCTGCCGCATGCTGAGCGCGTGGCGGTTTCGTCGAATGCGGAAGCCGCGCGCAGAGCCGCGCTTGAGCCATTTTCGGCCGCGGTGGCGGGTGAAATGGCGGCCTCGCATTACAAGCTCGCGATTCTCGCCTCCAATATTGAAGATGAACCCAACAACACAACACGCTTTTTGGTGTTGGGAAGTTATGAGCCGAAGCAATCCGGCTTCGATAAAACGTCCCTTGTGCTG
>JANXWW010000342.1 GCA_025350945.1 Burkholderiales bacterium | reverse complement strand
GGTGCGGATTCAGATTTGCTACTGAAATCGACGTTTGACGAGATGTGTGCGAAGTCACACGTGCATGGTGTTGAGTTTGCCAACGTGGGGCATGCGCCGATGTTTCAGACTGAAGATCAGCTTCACACGGTGAAGGATTTTTTGTTGGCAGGGAAAGTTTCAAACTAAAGCCTCAAACTAAACCTCAAACTAAACCTCAGGCCGGTATAAAAGTTTATAAAACCAGCGTGGTCGGCCATCTTCAGCCATTTTTGCCTGAATCTCCGCTCTGGTATTGGTTATAGTTATTTAAATTTGATTGTCTTGGGACTGTTACGCTTCACCTTTAGCATTGTGCAATTTCTATTCAGAAAATTTAAATTTATGTATCACGGTGAACGATTCAACGGTTATTCCCACCTTGCCGGTGCAGTGATGGCGCTGGGTGGTGCGATTGCGCTGATTCTGTATGGCGCGCTGTATGGTGACGCGTGGAAGATCGTGAGTTTTGCGATTTATGGCGCAACCCTTATTCTGCTGTTCAGTGTTTCCACGCTGTATCACAGTACACGTGGCAAGATGAAAAACGTATTCCAGAAGCTCGATCACAGCGCAATCTATTTGCTCATCGCGGGCACCTACACGCCGTTCACATTGGTCACGCTTAGCGGTGGCTGGGGCTGGTCATTATTCGGCGTGGTGTGGGGATTGGCTGTGATTGGTATTGTGCAAGAGCTGTGGACGGCGAAAGGTGCGCGCGTGCCGTCGCTGATTATCTACATCGTGATGGGCTGGATCGCGGTGATTGGCGTGGTGCCGATGATCAAGGCGCTGACGTGGCCGGGCTTTTTGTGGGTTGCGTTGGGCGGCGTAATATATACCGTTGGCACGGTGTTTTATTTCTTGGATGACAGATTCAAACACTGGCACGGCATCTGGCATTTGTTTGTGCTGGGTGGGGCGGCGATTCACTATTTTGCGATTTTCAGGTTTGTGGCCGTACCCTGACCCATACCTTGATTGAGGCATTTCGCAGGCAGTGTGATGTTGATAACATTTTCTGTTTATTTCTTACGATATAAAACAAAAGCGAAAACAAAAGCGAAAACAGAAGCGAAAACAAAATTGAAAAAGAAGGTTGTTGTGCCAAGCAAGCAGCAGACACTCAACAAATTTATTTATGAGGGAGTTTTATGAATCTGATCGAACGCGCTAAAAATATTTGCATCACACCTAAAACTGAATGGGATGAGATCAGTCCAGAAACGACTGAAACCCAGCAACTGATGCTTGGTTATGTTGCACCGCTCGCGGCGATCGGCGCAGTGGCGGGGTTTGTGGGCAATTCGGTTATCGGGCATTCCAATTTTCTCATCGGCTCATATCGCATGCCAATAGCGGCTGGCATAGGAATCGCGATCCTCGGCTTTGTACTGGCGTTTATTGCAGTGTTCGTGCTCTCACTTATTATCAATGCTTTGGCTCCCAGTTTTGGCGGTGAGAAAAATTCAGCGCAGGCGATGAAGGTTGCGGTCTATTCCTATACGCCCGCCTGGATCGCGGGGATTTTCCAACTCATTCCCATGCTCGGTATTCTGGCAATACTAGGCGCCTTGTACGCCTTGTATTTACTTTATTTGGGCCTGCCCAAATTGATGAAATGTCCGGAAGACAAGGCTGTTGGCTACACCGCTGTGGTGGTGATTTGCGCGATCGTGCTGTCGGTGGTGATTGGTATTTTGACTACATGCGTTGGCGGTGCAGGTTTGCTTGCCACAGGTGCGATGAGCGGCGGCTTGAATAACAGATCATCAAGCTCAGACGTGGTTGTTGACAAAAACAGCCCGCTCGGCAAGCTGGAGCAATTTGGTAAACAAATGGAAGCAGCAGGCAAGAAGATGGAAACGGCTGAAAAGAGTGGTGACGATACCGCCAAAATGGCGGCAGCCACGGGCATGCTGGGTGCGCTGCTTGGCGGCGGTAAAAATGTGGAACCGATTGGCATCGATCAGTTGAAGCCGTTCGTGCCGGAAACATTCGGCGGGTTGGCAAAAAAATCCAGTAAATCCGAGAAGACCGGCATGGCGGGTTTGATGATTTCCAAGGCTGAAGCAACCTATGCCGACGATAGCGGCAAAAGTATCGAGCTGGATGTGTCGGATACCGGTGGTGCCAGTGGTTTGATGGGGCTTGCAGGCTGGATGAATATTCAAGGCGAAAAAGAAGATCAATACGGCTCTGAAAAAACGCAAAAAGTGAATGGCCGCCTGGTGCATGAAAAAGTCTCGAAAAACGGTGGCAACAACGAATATTCGATTGTGCTGGGAGATCGTTTTATGGTCAGCGCCAAAGGTCGCGGCGTGAGCACGGCGGATCTGAAAAATGCGGTCGTAAGCCTTGATTTGGGCAAGCTCGAAGCGATGAAGGATGTGGGCGTAACGGCGGCAAAATAGCCGCAAATCCGCCGCACAAAACCCATCTATTCCTGCCGCCCGTCAAATTCACACGGGCGGCAGCGTCCATTGCCGGTAAACTGTAGGTTATGAAGCCTACTATTGTCATTGTTGGCCGACCAAACGTCGGTAAATCCATGCTTTTCAACCGCCTGACCAAGACGCGCGACGCCTTGGTCGCGGATCTGCCCGGCCTTACGCGTGATCGGCATTACGGACACGGCAAGGGTGCATCTCGTCCTTATTTGCTGGTTGATACAGGCGGCTTTGAGCCGGTGGTCACCGACGGCATTCTGCATGAAATGGCGAAGCAAACGCTGCAAGCTGTCGCCGAGGCCGATGCGATTATTTTTGTCGTCGATGGCCGTCAGGGCTTAACGCCGCAGGACAAAATCATTGCCGAGCGTTTGCGCCGCGATGCGCAAGGGCGCGGCATTCCGCTGGTGATTACGGTGAACAAAGCCGAAGGCATGAACGAGGATGTCGTCGTTGCCGAGTTTCACGAGCTGGGCTTGGGATTGCCCGTCGCGATTTCCGCTGCGCATGGTGAAGGTGTGCGTCAGTTGATCGAAGATGTGTTGGTGCATTTTCCGGAAGCTGAAGAAACCACCGATGAAACCACGCCAAAAATCGCCATTGTCGGGCGGCCAAATGTGGGCAAATCCACACTGGTAAATCGTCTCGTGGGTGAGGAGCGCGTGATTGCGTTTGACGAGCCGGGCACCACGCGCGATTCGATCTATGTTCCGCTGAATTTTCATGGCAAGGATTACACCTTGATTGATACCGCCGGGATTCGTCGCAA
>JANXWW010000308.1 GCA_025350945.1 Burkholderiales bacterium | reverse complement strand
ATCGATTACACGCGCTAAAGCAAGCGAAATGGCTAACATCGCGCGTAGCATGGGCAAACCAAATGCCACAGCCGCATGCGCTGCTGCTTGTGCAAAGGTGGCTCTGGTATGAAGCATAAAGTGAAACAACTGCACTTTATCGGCATCGGCGGCTCCGGCATGTCCGGTATTGCCGAGGTGTTGTTGAGCCTAGGCTATCAAGTGAGTGGTTCTGATTTAGCCGAGAGCGCATCGGTCAAACGGCTGCGCACGCTGGGTGCAAAAATTGTTATCGGCCACGCGGCGGGCAATATTGCTGGCGCTGATGTGGTGGTGATTTCCAGCGCGGTTAAAGCGGATAACCCGGAAGTCGTCGCCGCAAAAACGGCGCGCATTCCCGTCGTGGCGCGCGCGATGATGCTGGCGGAGTTGATGCGCTTTAAACAAGGCATCGCGATTGCAGGCACGCATGGCAAAACCACGACGACTAGCCTTATTTCGCATGTGCTCGATTATGCGGGGCTTGATCCCACCTGTGTGATCGGCGGGCGATTAAATTCCATCGGCACCAATGCACGTCTTGGCAAAGGCGAATATTTAGTTGCCGAGGCCGATGAGTCGGATGCGTCGTTCTTGTACTTAAAACCGATCATGGCCGTGGTCACGAACATCGATCAAGACCACATGGAAACCTACGCGCATGATTTCGCAAAATTGAAATCGGCGTTTGTAGAATTTTTAGAGCATCTGCCGTTTTACGGGCTCGCTGTGCTGTGTGCAGATGATGCGAATGTGCGCGAAATCATGCCGCGATTATCGAAGCCAATGATGACATACGGTTTTAGCGAACATGCAGAGTTACGCGCGATCAATGTCCGCGCAGCAGATGCAAAAATGCTTTTCTCAACTGTTCAGCAACGCGATGGTCGCACACTGGATATTGAGTTGAATCTGCCCGGCATGCATAACGTATTGAACGCCATGTCTGCGATTGCGATTGCGCGCGAAGTCGGCGTGACGGATGAAAATATTAAAAAAGCGCTCGCAAGCTTTGCCGGTGTGGGTCGTCGTTTCCAGCGTTACGGTGACGTAAAAATGGCGAGCGGCGGCGCATACACACTTATTGATGACTACGGCCATCATCCGGTCGAGATGTCCGCCACGATTGCCGCGGCGCGCGGTGCGTTCCCGGAAAGGCGCGTCCTGCTTGCCTTTCAGCCGCATCGCTTTACGCGCACGCGCGATTTGTTTGAAGATTTTGTGCGGGTACTGTCGACGGTTGATGAGCTGGTATTAGCCGATGTTTATGCTGCAGGCGAATCCGCAATTGTGGCTGCGGATGGCCGTGCCTTGATGCGTGCGATTCGTGTGGCTGGAAAAATCGAGCCCACGTTTGTCGATACGGCGGACGAAATCGCGGCCGCAGTCGAGGCCCGTGTGCGCGATGGCGATGTGGTGATCACAATGGGCGCCGGTTCGGTCGGTGGCGTGGCGTCACGTCTGGCAAATGTCGGAGGCGGAGAATGAATATGACTGAGCCCAATAAATTTTCGACAGTATTGCGCGGCGAACTAAAACTCAATGAGTCGATGGCGAAACACGTGTCATGGCGCGCGGGTGGAGCGGCAGCTCGCGTTTACAAGCCTGCTGATCTTGCTGATTTGCAGATGTTTCTGCCAACCGTTCCTGTGCAAGAGCCGATTTTATTTGTCGGCCTCGGTAGCAATTTGCTGATACGCGATGCTGGCTTTGACGGTACCGTCATTATCACCACGCCCGTTTTAAGCGGCGTTGCAATTGATGGCGCAGATAAAAATATCGTCATCGCTGGTGCGGGCGCGCCATCGCCGCACGTAGCGAAATTCGCTGCAAAAAATCATCTTGTGGCTGCGGAATGGCTGGCTGGCGTGCCGGGCACGGTGGGTGGTGCGTTGGCGATGAATGCGGGCTGCTATGGCACTGAGACTTGGGAGCAAATCGAGAGTGCGGTAACGATTGACCGCGCGGGCGTTTTGCATACTCGCACCAAAACGGATTTTGATATTGGTTATCGGCACGTTGCGGCGCACGCGACAAATGAAGAGTGGTTTGTGTCCGCGCGTTTTCGTTTTATGCCCGGTGATGCGGCGACCGCGCAAGCGCGCATCAAGGAATTGCTCGCCAAACGGATGGCCTCACAACCGCTCGATAAACCGAATGCCGGTTCCACATTTCGCAATCCGCCAAACGATTACGCGGCGCGATTGATTGAATCATGCGGGCTGAAAGGTTTTACGATTGGCGGCGCACAGGTGTCAACAAAGCACGCAAATTTCATTATCAACACTGGTAATGCAAGTGCCCACGATATTGAATCCATGATCGCGCATATGCAGGC
>JANXWW010000296.1 GCA_025350945.1 Burkholderiales bacterium | reverse complement strand
CGATGTTGGGCTTGATGCAGCCAGCCCAAACTACCGCGCTGCTATCGACTGCCAATTGACCCTTTTTGAAATGAAGCAGAAAAAACTACTTGGCATTCCCCGGTGTTGAATTTCGATATAACTGTGCCATCTCCGCCATAGATTTGCCGCGTTTCTCGACTGCTTCGCGCGCCGCGGCACGATCGCCAATCTGAAGGACGCGGAGTGCATGTTGGTTACTTTTTTTCAACGTGTCGCAACTCAGCATGTTCTTATCAGTGATACCTTCAAATAGCTGCCCGGTTCCCACCGTGTATTCATCTTTTAATGACTGCAAACGCTCAGCACTCCAGCCAACCCGCTCGCCGATCGCTCTCGCTATCGATGCGGCAATGAGCGATTCGTCGCTTTTCGCCATTTTTTCTGCAAGCGCATCACAGAGGGTGCGACGGGCATCATCCTGCACTTCTTCGCGACTACAATGTTTGAGCATGCCACTGAACTGCGGGATGCCAGCCATCGCGTTTGCCGAAAACAATAGTGCATACATTGGTGAAAGGGACAGCGGGTCTTGCGCCTGTGCCGATTCGGTTTCAACAATGCCAGCCAGTCGCGGGACATGGAGATCGTACCGCGTTGCCTCAGCGGCGCGCTGTAACGCGACTGCTCGTGCCGATGTATCTTTTCGGGATTCGGCTTCACTTGCGGCCGATAACCACGCCGCTGCATTATCGGGTTCCATGTCAGCCCATTGCGCGTACGAAAGGTTCTCGCAACCGCCGTTCTTCGCTCCCATGCATGCGTACAAGGCGGCGGCGTATACGCCCGGATCATTGCTGCTCGCCGCCAGATTAATCAGTGGCTCAATGCTTGCGGCGCGCGCTTCTTGCATGGCGAAGAAAGGTTTTGATGAGCACTCTGCAGAAGGCTCGCAATTGAGGTTGTTGAGCTGCTCAGCTTCCATGGCCTTCCACCCTGCGAGGTGCACCGCGACATAGAGTCCAACGGTCTGTTCGGATATTTTTTTGCTTTGAATCATGTCGCGGGCAATGTCTGCCAATACAAGCGCTGACTTCTTGGACGGATCCAAAACGTCAGCATTACCCAAGTTAAGATACGCCTCGACTTCGCTTTGAGAGAAGCCACAAACCTCGGGAGTTTCTTCCTTCACGATCACGGGAGATGCGAGGGGTTTCGTCTCCCTCATTTTCTCTGACAATACGCTCTGCGAGCTTGGGGCGGGATTAGCACTCGCGGCGGCGGGATCAATGATTTTGGTTGCAGCATGATCGCTGATTTTCGAGCGTTCGCGCTGCACGGCCAGATTACCAGGTTGCACGTCTGCGCCTTGCGAGCGTACCTCGGAAAATGTCCGCACCAGTGCGACTACCGCAACAATGGACAATGCCGTGCCCAGTACCCGCTGGAGCTTGCGATTGCCGCGCGGCGCAGATTTGGGATTTTCATGCGGGCTCATATCGGCAACCGATAAACTAAAAATCCGCTTCGCTCGGCAATCTTGTCATACAGCTTCATCGCTGTCACATTTGTCTCATGCGTTTGCCAATGCACGCGTTCGGATTTTGCGATGTAGGCTTGCTCGCGTACGGCTTCGATCAACGCGCGCGCCACACCTTTGCCCCGTGCGGTTTCTATCGTGAATAAATCTTGCAGGTAGCAGCTATGATTGACAAGCGTGGTGCTGCGATGGAAAAGATAGTGCGTCATGCCCAATAGTCGCCCATTTTGCTCGGCCACCAATGCATGCACCGGCTCGGCAGGATCAAAAAATCGTGACCACGTGATTTCCGTAATCTCGGCAGAAAATGCGGGGCGGCCGTAAAAACGGTTGTAGCCGTCCCACATTGGTTGCCACTGTTCACGATCACGCTGCTCGATAAATCTCACATTCAGATTCGTCAACAAGTGCGCTATCACCCGATTTTGAATTCGCTAAAATTCGGCCCGCCTTGTCCTGGTTTGCCGGGCGGGGCCGATGTTTTGTGGCTTTCCATCATGCCGGCGTTGCCGACCAGCAGCGATAAATTAGTAGCAGAATCGGCGTTGAGCATGGCTTCGTCAATCGAGATTTTGCGCGCTTTAATTAGGCGGAAAAGATCTTGCTCAAATGTTTGTGAACCCGGCGTGAGCGATTGCTCCATCGCTTCTTTAATCTCGCGCACGCGGCCTTCGGTGATGAGATCAGCAATATTTTGCGTATTCATCAGCACCTCAACCGCAGGCGTGCGCGCACCTTCGAGGTTCTTCACCAGACGCTGCGAAATAATGCACTTCAACGAAACGCCCAGATCACCGAGCAGTACGTCGCGCTGATCCAGCGGGAAGAAATTGATAATGCGATTGAGCGCGTGATAGCTATTGTTTGCGTGCAATGTCGCCAAACACAAGTGGCCCGACAGCGCATACGCCATCGCCATTTTCATTGTTTCCACATCGCGAATTTCACCGACCAAAATACAATCCGGTGCCTGCCGCATCGCATTCTTCAGCGCGACCTGAAAGCTCACAGTATCGACACCGACTTCGCGTTGATTGATGATCGATTTTTTGCTTTTGAAAAGATATTCAATCGGATCTTCAAACGTCAAAATATGCCCCGCCGTTTTTTGATTGCGATAATCAATCATCGAGGCGAGGGAGGTTGATTTGCCCGAACCGGTCGCGCCTACTACCAGCACCAGGCCGCGCTTTTCCATGATGACTTGCGAGAGCACATTTGGCAGTTGTAATTCCTGCATCGTCGGAATCTCCAGACGAATAAAACGCACCACACTGGCGATGGAACCGCGCTGCCAAAATACGTTGATCCGGAAGCTGCCGATTCCCTGCATGGCGATTGAGCAGTTAAGCTCTTTTTCGGTTTCAAAGGCTTTAATTTGTTCAGGCGTGAGAATGTCGTAAACCAGTGTGCGGATCGCGGGCGGCGTCATGATCTGCGCATTGATCGGCGTGGCAACGCCATCAATCTTGATGTGCAACATAGTGCCCGCGGAAATAAAAACGTCGGAGGCGGACTTTTCCGCCATCAAGCGGAATAAACGATGCATCAGTTTTTCAGGCGCATCAAAACTGGGCCCACCGCTCAGCCCCAAAGGAGAAACAGCGGCAGGGGTGGCCGCGGGAATATTCACGTGGGTTTTTTCTGCGGCCTGTAAATTCGAATCGGTTGCCATATCCGCTCTCCTGAATTGATTTTTTTAAGTTTAAAATTATGCGCGCAGCAAATCGTTAATACTGGTTTTGGAGCGCGTTTGCGCATCAACTTGTTTCACGATCACTGCACAATACAAACCGTATTTTCCGTCCGGCGAGGGCAGGCTGCCCGACACCACTACTGAATACGGTGGGACTTTTCCATAGCTTACTTCATCAGTGGCGCGGTTGTATATTTTTGTCGATTGGCCGATAAATACGCCCATCGAAATCACCGAGCCTTCGCCAACGATCACGCCTTCGACCACTTCGGATCGTGCACCAACAAAACAATTATCTTCGATGATCGTCGGGTTCGCCTGCAACGGCTCCAGCACGCCGCCAATGCCTACACCGCCACTCAAATGCACGTTCTTGCCGATCTGCGCGCACGAGCCCACCGTCGCCCAGGTGTCGACCATGGTGCCTTCATCCACGTATGCGCCGATGTTCACATACGACGGCATGAGCACCACATTTTTCGCGATGAACGCACCACGCCGCGCGACCGCGGGCGGCACCACGCGATAGCCGCCAGCTTTGAAATCTGCGTCGGTGAAGTTTGAAAACTTGGTCGGCACTTTATCGAAAAAACGCGGAAAGCCAGCGGAAGTTGCATTCGCATTTTCGGCATTCATAACAGCATTATCGTTGAGCCGAAACGACAACAACACCGCTTTTTTCAGCCATTGATGCGTTATCCATTCACCGTTTATTTTTTCGGCGACGCGCAGCTCGCCCGAATCCAGTTTTGCGATCGCGTGTTGCACAGCGTCAACGCTGGCATCTGTTTTGTGCGACAGCGGATTGAGATTGGCGCGGTTTTCCCAGTGAGATTCGATGGTGGTTTGCAATTGTTGAAGGTTCATATTTTCTTTTGAAAGTAAGTGAGGATGATTATGTGGTGAGGCGTTTGATGAATTTTGTGAGCCATGAGTCGTTATCAATTCGCGGTGCGGGGGGCTGTTCGCGAAGCCGCGCATTTTCGCGTTGCAGCGCGGCCATTTCATCATGAAGTGTCTGATGTTTTTGCGACAGCGACACCAGATCACGATAGATTTTTTTGTAATCATTCATCGCGAATTCTTCGGCATCACTAAACGCAGAAGTACATATGGTTGCATGCTCAATTGTTGCCGCATTCGCGCTCGCCATCACCAAAAAATACAGTGCAGGCAACGGTGCGGTGATATGCTGAGGTGCTGCTTTGGAGACCGTTATTACATGGGCGTTATCAGGCAATAATGCCTCAAAAGCCGCGTCAGTGCTTGAGTTTGAAATTGGTGCAATCAACGAATAAAAGCCATTGCGCTGCGACAGCCATTGCGCATGCGTGAATCGTTTCGCGATCAGCGCCGCTAATTCATCGCGATACAGCTCACGCACATGAAATGTATTTTGAAAATTGCGTGCGTCGGAATATTCCGCCTTGTTCGGCGAAGAAATAATCAGCAGGCCATCCGCGGTCAATACCCGTTTTATTTCATCCAGAAACGCATCGTGCTCAGTAATATGCTCTATGGTTTCAAACGACACCACCACATCAAACGAATGATCGTCGAAGGGAAGCTGGGTGCAGCTTGCTGCAAAAAATTTTAAATTCTTTTGCGCTGAATAGGCGGCTGTCGCATGCGTGATCGCCTCGCTTGATATATCGACGCCGGTCACGGATGACGCTGATCGTGACAGCAACGCACTGCCGTAACCTTCACCGCACGCCACGTCAATCACGCGTTTGCCCACAACCAAGTGTTGAATCGCATGATAGCGATGCCAATGCTCCGCCCACATTTCACCCGCCTCGTTTGGCAGGAAACGTTCGCCCGTAAATGTAAGTTGTTGGCTGGTCAAGATCACTTGTAGAATACGTTTGCCATTGATGGCTACACGAAATTAAACATTATAAGGTTGCTGCCTTGGTTCCTGCTTCAAGTCATCACAATTTGCGCCGTACCGCTCGCCGTACCGCTCGTCGTACTGCTCTTACGCCGATTCTAGGGCTGCTGCTGGGTGCCACCGCATGGGGCATTCTCTGGTATCCGTTTCGGGTCATGCAAACCAGCGGACTCGCGGCACCGGTCGCTACTTTTCTTTGTTACGCGGTGACCGTCGTGGTTGGCGCGATAGTGTTGCGAAAAGTGTGGCGCGAATTTTTGCCGAATCTGAAATGGCTGATCGCGATTGGGCTCGCCGCAGGCGTCACCAATGTTTCTTATCTGGTCGCGGTAATGGAGGCGGACGTTATTCGCATTGTCCTGTTATTTTATTTGGCACCGCTGTGGACAGTGCCGCTCGCGCACTGGATGTTAAAAGAGAAATTAACCGCTGCCGGTTACGCGACGGTTGCGGTGGCGATGACCGGTGCGTTTGTCATGCTCTGGCGTCCCGAGCTCGGCCTGCCTGCGCCGCGCAACGCGCACGAATGGCTCGGCCTCACGGCAGGCGTTGCATTTGCGTTATCCAATGTGCTGGTGAAGCGCACTGTGACCGCATCACCCGAAGCCAAATCGCTGGCCGGTGCGATCGGTGTGGCTATTGTTGCGCTGCCGGTGGCCATTTGGCAGGTGCCGCAAATCGCTGCATGGCCCACGCTCGCCGCGCCGCACA
>JANXWW010000280.1 GCA_025350945.1 Burkholderiales bacterium | reverse complement strand
GTCGGCAGCGTGTTTTCACCGTACTACGCGTTAGCGCGCGGCAAAAAAGGTATAGCCGATCCCGAGAATTTTTGCGCATTGAATGTCGCACTTTATGGCGGCGGCGGCAAACGCTGGACGATGACCGAACGCGGTCGCGACAGTATCGAGCGCACGCCCCATCAATTTACAATCGGTCCGAGTAGCATGGTGTGGGATGGGAACTGCCTCGCCATCAACGTCGATGAAATCAATGTGCCACTGTTGTCGCGCGTGCGTGGCACGGTGCGCGTGTATCCGCAAACACTATTTAATTTCGTCACACCATTAGATGATGACAACCATCATCGCTGGGGTCCGCTCGCGCCGAGCGCGCGTGTGGAAGTTGAATTTGATACGCCCAACACCAAGTGGAGCGGCCACGCTTATTGGGATTCCAACGAGGGGGATGAGCCGATCGAAAAGCCGTTTGCAGAATGGGATTGGTCGCGTTCCAAAATGCGCGACGGCAGCACGGCGGTGATTTACGACGTGCGCCAAAAACAACGAGAAGATCATCTGATCGCGCTGCGGTTTACCAAATCCGGCGCGGTAGAAACATTCGATGCGCCACCTCGCCAAAAATTGCCGCGCACCTTCTGGCGCGTGAATCGACATATGCGTAGCGATGAGAACGAACAAGTTCGCGTGCAAGAAACATTGGAGGACGCGCCGTTTTATGCGCGCTCGATGTTGTCATCAGGATTGCTTGGCGAGAAAGTTATTTCCATGCACGAAACACTCAACGTGCCACGGCTCACGTCATTGATGGTGCGGATGATGCTGCCGTTTCGGATGCCGCGAAGGAAGTAGATAAAAAATCAAAACCCTAGCATACACGGGTGTTTTGACACATTTTTACCTGAAAGTGCGCATCAATAAATGACCTTGGTTTAAAAACGAGGAGGCGAAAAAATTGCAACATTCTCAATCACAAACCCTGCACCTTCAACGCGTAATGGTGATACCCGCTTCACTAACTACAACAAAAACAATCATTACAAAACCAATGCAAAATACCAAAGCGCAAAAAAATGACGAAGTTACGAATTCACTTATTGTGCAAGTATTGTTTGGAGCATTGCTGTCTACGAAGAGGCGATAAATTTCTCCGACATTTCTTGTACTGTGACTCAGGCTGGTGCCCGTACCGGAGGTGTGCATGCGCTTTCGTTTAGTGAAGGGACAATCAAATGTTACTTAAGAACGAGAATAACGCATCGTACGGGGGTTATCGCACGCCTGAAACCCGACCCATTTTCCATAAACCAAAACTGCGCGTCGATAAAATGTCAACCGCTCAAAAATTGTGTTGGCGCCCACCCAGCATAACAAACCACCGTATAGCAATAAGAAAACAACCAACAATTGATGCTTCATTTGCTCAACCGGCTTCTTAGCGCGAAACACGCTTTTGCGTTATTGCGCTTGCGCGCATTGTTTTTTGTTTCACAGGCTGTGGCAACACCTCCTTGAGAATTTGCCGAAGAGATGTCTCAGTAACGGGGCGTTCCGCCGCAGAAAGAAATTGCTTCAATACATCATTCATCATTGTTTGATAGCCAGTGCCAGCCGCATCCCCTCTTGCGCGAAACGCTTCAAGCACAGCGTTATCAATAAAAATTGAAATGCGCGTTTTACCCTGTGTTGGAATCAAGGCTTTACGCGCTGCTTTTGAAAAATCATATTCAGTTCTCATATATTTTCACCTCACGACGAGTAGCGCACCGAGCGGAAATAAGACGAATCTCGTCTCCACGTAACGCGTAGACCACAACTAAAATTGCGCCTGCATTACCCATTCCCAACGCAACAAAACGTTCTTCACCTTCAGAGTCTGGGTCGGCCCGATGTGCTGTTAGCGGATCGGCAAATAATCCTTCTGCGTCAGCAAATGCAACGCCATGCTTCTTTAAGCTTGCCACCGCCTTATCTGGATCAAATTAAAATCGCATTTGCTATTGTATGCATAAAGTATATATTTTGCAAAAGATACCCGAACAATGTCGCAATGGTCGGGCAGCGTACGAATCACCGCATCGCAATTCAGCAGTTCTTTTTGATAATCAGCTAGCGGGATTTTTTGCTGTCGAGATCAAGGTGCGGCGGAAATAAATAAAAAACTAAACCCCAGCATACACAGGAGCTTTAGCGCACATTTGCCTGAAAGTGCTCACCAATAAAGAACTTTTTTAAAAAAGAATGGACGAATAAATTGCAACATTCTCAATCACAACCCCTGCGCCTTCAACGCTTCAATCTCAACATCGCCGTCATCATGCAGCCGCTCCCAGCCGTCAAATTTCGCGCCGTTTAATTTCCATAGCCCCAGCGATTTCGCCATTGACAACAGCAAGCTTTGGCCAGCGGCGGCGACTTCGGGCTGGAGTTGGTAAATTGGATCGGTGAACGCTGCTTCAGGCGTGACGATTGTCCAGCCTTTTTCTTTGAACAT
>JANXWW010000253.1 GCA_025350945.1 Burkholderiales bacterium | reverse complement strand
GCGTGGTGCGGGCAGTAGTGGCCGGCCGAGTTGCGGCCACGCCGAATCTCGGCATGCAGAGTCGAGCGATGACGGCTGACTTCAGCGGCTATGTCACTCATACTCAACTGCGCTACCAAACAGGCGTGAATGAGGTAACGTTCGTCTAGGGTGAGGTGCGTGCGCTTCATGGCGATGTCCTTTCGTCTCAGAAACAAAAGGGTACCGCTATTCGTGCCTCACCCCCTCATCAAGCGCCCTGATCTGTCGCTATTCGATATGGAATCCGGGATAATGCCTGAAGAAAGCCGCCAATACTGGACTTTTATTATTTATTTCTTCTCGCTGCTCTTCTCTTTATTCACTTTTTTATCGGAGGACGGCAACACGATATCTGCTGCAACACCAACGGTTTTTGCGGTTAATTTCACCGCAGTTGACGCCACTGTCACTGCCGCATCCGCGACAGCAACGACAGCACAGCTTGTGAGCGAAGATGCAACAACGACGCCAAGGCCGATTGCAGACAAACATTTAATAACGTGAAAATAATTCTGCCTGGCCATCATTGACTCCTGTTTAGCATTCATATCCCCACAATAATACCAAAAACATGTAGAGCTCTAATTCATCGCTACAGCTCTTCAACAAGGCGCACCATTTTCTGCAAACCATCACTCGTCACATGTGTCTGCGCCTGAAGTTCAATGCATGCGGCATTTAACCGTGACGAGTCGAACAGGTTGCGAATCGCGTCTGCCAATTGTTCGGCCGAGCGTTGGCGCCTCACCACCACGCCACCGCCTAATTTCACCAGTCGCATGCCATTGAAAAATTGGTCGTACGCAAACGGCACAATAATTTGCGGCAGTGCCGCGCGCATCGCCAACACCATGGTGCCAATGCCACCGTTGTGGATAACGGCGCTTGCATGCGCGAACAACTGATCGAATGGTGCATAGTCGATCAGGAAGGCGAATGACGGCAGTGGTTGCGGGATTTGGTTTTGAAAACGGCTCACCAAAATCACGCGCTGGCTTGCAATTCGCGCAGCCTCAATAGCGCGCTGAAAAAAGGTTGGTGCCGCACCCGCACCCGTACACGCGGAGACCACAATGGGTGCATCACCATTGGCCAGAAATGCCGCAAGCTCTGCAGACGGCGTCCACAATTCCGCCGTCTGTGCGACTGGAAATGCAACTGATACTGAATTGTTCGGCCAATCTGCCTGACTGTCCGCAAACCATGTCGGCACTGCGCACGCGACGCAATCAGGCGAATTGATCCAGCGCGTAAAAATATGACGCTCTTCCGGGAGTCCGATAGATCGCCGCAACGCGTTTACATCTTTAACGCAGGCACCGTCGATGTAAAAGCGATCAATGACATTCAACACAGCGCTTCGTATCGCGAGTGGCAACCAATGCGGCCACGCGCCCAAACCGCCTAAACAATTTTCTTCACGCGAAAAAAAATAAAACGGTGACATGTGAACTGTTATTGCACGCAGATTAAATTTTTCTTGCGCGAGCCGGATACCCACTGCGCCGCTTGACCCCACCAGCACTGAATCATCACGACGCAAGCGATCCACGGCTGCGAAGGTATCCGACATCGCTGCGCCGAGCACTTTCCACAGCGAGCGAAAGCCCACATGCCAATCCCACACCGAAGGATCGCTTGCCATGTCATCGAACAAGCTAGGCGATCCGGCAGGATGAAAACGCAACCCTGCTCCTTGCACGCGGCCTGTAAAATAGGCCAAACCGATGAAATCAACTTCATGACCAGCGGACGTCAGGTGCCGCCCAAGCTCAATCAAAGGCAAGGTATCGCCAGAAGTGCCAATGGCACCAATGATTATGTGCATTGATCAGCTTGCATTCAAAGATTCAAACACAACTCATTTGCTTGCAATTAATTTAGGATTTTTTTGAGGCAACCCGGTCAAGCCTTGTCTCCATCTGACGACGGCGTAAACTATTGATTATAAAAGCATTTATATTCTCAAGTGAAACTTGCGTTGCCAAATAGCGACCGCGACGAAATACAAAATACAAAAAATTTATCAAAATCAATGCTTTAAGAATCGGCATGGATTGTGCACATGTTTCTTGAGATACAAAGTAAATAGTAACATTACTGAAGCAACTTTGGAGGCCTTAAAAATCAGTGGTTTATAAGTGAAATTAAATGTATCTTAAGAGATGTGTAGTTGTAACAAATTTTTATACTAGCAACTAAGTGATAATAATTATAACTAATATGACATTAAATAGTTGGTAAAAAACAATTATTGGTAATACAGTTTTTCGCAAGTCGATGTTGCTTTTGAGGATCACCGTACATTGATATAGATTTTTGTTCCAATATTGCAGGAGGTTGTGATGACACTTCAACTGTTGGTAGTTATATCCGCGTGGCTGGCACTAGGTTGTGCAGTAGCATGGCTACTTGGTCGAGCGAGCGATATTGGTAGCGAGGAAGATACGCCGATTGACCGATCATTTGGCACAAGCTGGTTTGAAGATGCCGGGAAAAGCGTTGACCTTCCTGAGTTCACCACGCAAAGCCGTCAAGTGCGCATTGTATTGTCACGTGAATAATGTAGACATTTAAAACACAGTTTTTGTTTTGAGGTATTGCGAAAAACGTTTTTAGTTTTTTTCTTTATTTGCCGCAACAGGTGGGGGCAATTCTTTAGATGCTAGTTTCTGCGCTTGAAGCGCAACCTTGTTGACAGCATCCAGCATCGCGGCAGCAACCACTTTGCCCTCGTTAGTGTTGCTCCAGCCCAAGCCACCTGCGCCACCCAGTTTCCCGATCATCAATCCGCCCAGCCCGATATCGGTCGCACGCGCGGAGCCCTCTGCGGCGATAATTTGTTCGGTGGTTTCATTGTCCGTGACAAACATGGTGACCTGCGCTTCGGCGAATTTAAGCCCCGATAGCGCGCCTGCATACTGCCCCACTTTTGGGATGTGGCTGACTATGCCACCGATTGCGGTGCCTGCATTAGTTTCCGAGAACACCAGATTGGGCGTAACCGCATACTGTGATTCCAGCACTTTGCCGCGCGGCCTTACGGTAGTCTCTTTGCGTGTGAGTCCTTCATTTTGCAAATCGATTTCGCGCCGCGTTGCCTCCAATCCAAGGAAGCGGTCCACCACGCGAAAACAACCGGTCTGTTGCAACATCAAGCGTACCAGCGGCACGGGCGACTCAGGTAAATTAGGGTATTTACCGCCCGTGGCATACGCATATCCGCGCGGATTTTCGTTTACGGCCACCATCGCAATCGGTGCTTCACATTTTACCAATTGCTTTGCTGCGCCCTCTGCTCCAGTAGGGCCTGCGCTGCCCGAAACTACGCTGCCCCCTTTGCCGGTCGCAACACTTCGGCCTGCGTCAAGCGCATTACCTGCGACTTCGCTAGCTTTATTGCAACCGCCAAGAAACATCAGAGACGAAACCACCGCCAACATTGATGCAGCTATTGTCAGTGGCGATCTGCGCGAAATTAAATGTTGATTTTTCATGAGCACTAATTAAATTTTAGACATTTCATCGGCCAACACCCGAATCGTTTCATCAATCTGCTCTTCGGTATGTTGATAAGACATAAAAAACCGGAGTCGCGCCGACTTTTCCGGCACCGCAGGATAAAGAATCGGCTGCACGCTAATGCCGCGCTCGAATAATGCGTGCGAAAGTTTTGCGGCGCGAAGTGAGCTGCCGGTAATCGCCGGCACGACGGCAAATCCGCTGCTGGAGCCCGTGTCAATTCCCGCAAACTGCGCCTGCTTCAAAAAATATTTTCCACGAGCTTGCAACGTTGCCACGCGCTCCGGCTGCTTCCGCAAACATTGCAAAGCCGCAAGGGACGCGGCAGCCACGGGCGGCGGCATCCCCACGCTGTAAAGAAATCCGGGGGCCATGAATTTAAGGTGCTCCACCAACGCAGTTTCACCCGCAATATAACCACCACAGCCAGCCAGCACCTTGCTCAAGGTGCCCATCCAAATATCAACATCGGTGCCCGCGAGTGAAAAATGTTCACGAATCCCCAATCCGTTTTTACCCATTACGCCGAATGAATGCGCTTCGTCCACCATTAAAAACGCGCGATGCTTGCGTTTGATTTCTATAAATTTTGGCAGGTCGGGAAAATCGCCATCCATGCTGTAAATGCCTTCGATCACTATCAGCACACGCTCGAAGTTTCGCCGCTGTTCCGTCAAAATTCCATCCAGTGCGGCCCAGTCGTTATGCGCGAACGAAAGGCGCTTGGCACCTGATAATTGCGCGCCTTGCAATGTGCAGTTATGAATGAGCGAGTCATGCAGGATCAAATCTTTGGGCCCAAACAAATAGCCGATTGTGGTCACGTTTGTCGCGTGGCCGCTCACAAAAGTAATCGCATCATCGACACCATAAACATCGGCCAAGGCACGTTCAAACTCACGATGAATCGGTCGCTCACCTGACACAATGCGGCTCGCCGATACGGAAGTGCCATAGCGATCAATGGCCGCTTTCGCCGCCGCGGTCACGATGGAATCACCGGAAAATCCAAGATAGTTATAGCTGCCGTAATTGATCAGCGCCTTGCCGCCAATGCGTGTCGTGCCGCTGGCAGTACCATCATGTTGTTTGAAGAATGGGCTGGTGATGCCCAGTCGGGCAGCACCGTCATTGATGATGCGAATCTGCTGATAACCCGGATGCAAATGAAAGCGGTAAAACTGTTCAGGAATATCTGGCTGATGTGATCCCGAAGCGCCGCCAGACAATGGCATAAAGCGGGTTCCCGTCGCATCCTCAGCATTGCGCAATCGTCGCTCCAGGGCTTGCTGAATCAGCTTGTCCTTGATTTGCGACGTGAGCCCGAACACGCCTTTGCGGGACATCAGTGAATCATCCTGCCAGTTTTTTGCGACTCATTCGCTTGAATCGTTTTTGTTACTTCTTCGATGATGCCTTCATCAACATCCAATGCATGCTGTGACGCGGCCTGCTGAACTTGTGCGGCGAGATCATTTTTCGATGCCGCAGATGCCGACTCTTCTGCTGTTCCTGATGCTTTCAAAATACTAATCAGTTTTTCTGCGAGTTTGGCTATTGTTGGGCTTTCGCTCAATGCCAACACCGGCAGCTTGACGCCAAATCGCGATTCAATCGCAAGGCCCAACTCCACGCCCATCAACGAATCCAGCCCCATGTCGTAAAGCGAGCGAGTGTCTTCAATTTTTTCTGGCGAGATGCGCAAAATTTCGCCAATCTCTTCCTTCAACATTTGTTTGAACGTGACG
>JANXWW010000249.1 GCA_025350945.1 Burkholderiales bacterium | reverse complement strand
GCAGCAAAAATTACTCATTGCAGATGCCAGCGGCGACACGTTGGATGCGGTGTTGTGTGCACTGCAAGCCGCATGGGCGGTTCAGCGGCGTGAATACAATTTTGGCTTGCCGTCGAATATCGATCCGCTCGAAGGCTGGATTGTCACGGTGTGATTTGCAGAGTCATCGTTAGCGGCTACAGGTTAGCAGCTACAATCAATGGATTCGAAACTTTTGACAAGCACGCCATGTTCCCAGCCCCACTTTCACTCACGACCGAAACTGCGTTTGAATTACCCGCCTATCTTCACGAAACAAGTTTTGGTAATGCGTGGGTGGATGCCAATCTGCACGGACGCGACGTGCACAGTTTTCTGGAAGGTCCGTGCTTCGATGCGCAAGGTAATCTTTGGGTGGTCGATATCCCGTTCGGGCGAATATTTCGTATTACGCCGACCGGCGAATGGGATTTGATTATTAAATACGACGGCTGGCCCAATGGTTTGAAATTTCATCCGGATGGGCGGCTCATCATCGCCGATTATCGGCACGGCCTACTGGCGCTGGATGTAGACGCGCGCAGGATTTCGCCATTTTTGACGCACCAATTTTCGCAGCGCTTTATGGGTGTGAATGATCTGACATTCGCGAAAAATGGCGATCTTTATTTTACCGATCAAGGCCAGACGGGTTTGCATGCTGCAACTGGCGCGGTGTATCGGCTTAGCCACAATGGCCAATTGCAAAGATTGCTCGACAATGTGCCCAGCCCGAACGGCGTGGTCTTGAGCAGCGATGAAAACTTTTTGTTTGTCGCCGCCACCCGCGACAACGCCATCTGGCGCGTGCCATTGGTTGAGGGCGGCGTATCGAAAGTGGGTAAATTTATTCAGCTATCGGGCGGCACCGGGCCGGACGGCATTGCCACTGACAGCGACGGTAATTTGTTTGTTGCGCATATCGGTATGGGCTGTGTGTGGATGTTTAACAAACGTGGCGAGCCAAAATATCGCATGGATTCTTCGCGCGGTGATTGGACAACTAACGTGGCGATTCACCCATTCCATCCCGATGAAATATTCATCACTGAATCGCAGACGGGCTCAGTCTTAAAAGCCATTCTGCCGATGTATTAGTGTCATGGCCGACGAGCGCGATCTACCTGAAGGTGCCCACGCGGATTTCCGCGATGACATGAGTTATGGCGATTATCTGCGCCTCGATTTATTGTTAGCCGCGCAGCAGCCTGCCTCAAGCGAACACAATGAGTTACTATTTATCATTCAGCATCAGGCGACTGAATTGTGGATGAAGCTGGCGCTGCATGAACTCACGGCGGCGCGCAATCAAATCATCGCCGATGATTTGCAGCCCGCGTTCAAAATGCTGTCGCGCGTATCTCGCATCATGAATAATTTGATTCAGGCGTGGGATATTCTGTCGACCTTGACGCCATCCGAATATTCGTCATTCCGCGAAAGCCTCGGCAAGTCATCCGGCTTTCAGTCGCATCAAAATCGTTCGCTCGAATTTTTATTCGGCAATAAAAAGCGCGCCATGTTGACCCCGTTTGAACATCGCCCTGAATTACACGGCCCGTTGAAAGCGCTGCTGGAGTCCCCCTCCATTTACGATGAGGCGAATCGTTTGCTCGCGCGCCGTGGCATGGCGGTGGATCACGTTGCTGTTGATCGCGACTGGGCGCTACCCTACGTCGCCAACGATAGCGTGGCGCGCGCCTGGTCTGGCGTGTACGCGAATCCGAAGGCGCACTGGGATTTGTACGAGCTCGCTGAAAAGCTGGTGGACCTTGAAGATTATTTTCGACAGTGGCGGCATCGGCATGTGACAACGGTGCAGCGCGTGATTGGATTCAAGCGCGGCACTGGTGGGACGGCTGGTGTCGGGTATTTGCGGTCGATGCTGGAGGTGCGGTTGTTTCCGGAGCTTTGGGATTTGCGGACTGAGCTTTAGATTTCGATGTGCCTCATCGCATTCGCATGGAACGCGCACCCTGAATACAAATTAATCGTCGCCGCCAATCGCGACGAATGGCGCGATCGCCCCGCCGCGCCTGCGGCATGGTGGAATGATCATCCGCAAATTCTCGCCGGACGCGACTTGAAGGCGGGCGGCACCTGGATGGGCGTGACGCGAAGCGGTCGATTCGCGGCGGTCACTAATTTTCGTGATCCGGGCGACAGGAAATCGACGGCGCGTTCGCGCGGTGAACTGGTGACGGCATTTCTTCTTGGCGATGAAACGCCGACGGCTTTTTTGATGGCGACTAAAAAGGTCGCGTTTGATTACAACGGTTTCAATCTCATTGTGGGCGATGGAACATCACTCGCGTATTTCGGCAGCATTGTTGGTGTAATTGAAATCCTTGAGCCAGGCGTTTACGCGCTGAGTAACCACACGCTCAATGAACCGTGGCCCAAAGTGACAATGGCAAAGTCGGCTCTGGAAGCGGCTCTTCAGGCGGAAATGTCTGAAACTGCGCGTCAGGTGGCGATCTGCAATTTTCTATCGGATAAAGCGGTTGCGCATGATGGCGCATTGCCCGACACGGGTGTGGGTATTGAGTGGGAGCGTGTGTTGTCGCCGGCGTTGGTCGTTTCGCCAAAATATGGGACACGCGCCACAACGATTTTGACGATGGCAACCAGTGGTGACGTTTCGTTTGTGGAGCACACTCGCGCGAACGATGGTGCTGTCAGCAGCGTCGCAAAGTTCAGCTTTCATTTGCGGCGAAGCTAGCCTGAAAGCTTCCTGCCCGACCCCACCGCCGCACGCCCCAGGCGATCATTGACGGCTTCCCACGTTGCAGTCATCGGCGGCGCTTCCACGAGAATGACTGTCGTCTGCGCAGCATCGAGTGTGCGCAGGTGTGCGTACATGTCGCGGGCAAATGCCACAGGATCGCGATCTGCGGTGATCCATACCAGTGGCCGCACTTTTTTCACGCCAACACCGGGAGGCGAAGGCGCAGCGCCACGCGGTGCGGCGAAAGCGAGTACGGCAACACGCTTGCCTTCAGCAAGACGTTGGTCGACTTCTTCCTGAAGAATTTTGTTTTTCAATAATTTCAGCGGCGTCATCGGCGCATAGTGCGCAACGAGGCTCCCGGAAAAGCGCGGCGTATCGTTGGACGGTGATGCTGAATTTGGCGCGTCATCAAGATTGAGTGGCATCTCGCCAATGATTTTTGCGATCATCTCCGGCGTGATTGCACCGGGTCGCAGCAGCACGGGGTGTTTCAGTGATCGCATGCGCGATAGATCCAGTATTGTCGATTCGATGCCGACTTCGCATGGGCCACCATCGAGAATCAGCAGGTCACTACCGAATTCGCTGCGAACATGCGCTGCGGTGGTCGGCGAGACATGACCGAATTTGTTGGCCGAAGGTGCCGCGATAATGCCGCTGCCGACCTTGGCGAATTCAACGAGCAGTTGTTGCGCCAGCGGATGCGCAGGGCAGCGCAGGCCTACCGTTTCCTGTCC
>JANXWW010000218.1 GCA_025350945.1 Burkholderiales bacterium | reverse complement strand
AGGGCCACCAAACAGTCCACCCAAAAGGCCACCGATTCCGCCAGCACCGCCACCACCCATTAATCCGCCTAAACTCATGATGTACTCCTTAAGAAAAATTAAATAAAAGTATTTATCAACTTGGGCGGAGGATTCATTACCATCGCCACAACTCTATTTAGCGCCCATTTTCTTTTCTGCACATCTAGTGCGTGCCCTATATGGGGTAAACCCTAGTGATTGTGCCACTACAATATGAGAGCATGATGTGTTACCGATTTATTAGCGCTTCTACGTTCGCGTTATTTCATTCGTTTTTTCATTTAATTCATTTAAATCAGCTCGACCCAAGAAAATATTTCAATATGCCCCCTGCACGCCCCCCTGAATCATCGCGGCGCATCGAATTCAGGTGCCTGGAAGATAGCGACATCACGTTACTCGTCGAGCTGCATCTAAATTCCCGCGTGGCCTCATTAATTGCTGATGGGCTCATTGATTCGCCAGAAGTCGCGTCACGTTATGTAGCATGGATGAATAACGTTTATGTTCAGCGCCCGGGACTGGGGGTATGGATGAGCGTGGAACGCGATACCCGTGCGCCGATTGGCTTGTTTGGGCTCATGCCCATTGATGGTGGGGATGATATTGAAATTGGTGCGCGATTGCTGGAGTCGCGTTGGGGACATGACTATGCAGTGGAAGGCGGCGCTGCGCTGGTGTCACACGCGTTTTCCACTGCCAAACTGGCGAGTCTGTGGGCGACTTGCCGCCCGGAACATCGAAGCGCGCAGCTCGTGCTTGCCCGCCTAGGTTTTAATTTCCATGCACAACGATTGGCTTACGGCAGCACATTGGCGTCATTCACAAAGAAAAGTGATGAACATACAGCCAATAAGCAATTACGTGCCCGCCGTGAATCGATGCAGTTGGTCAAGGATTGGCAGGCCCGCTTTTTATAAAAGAACTTTTGTCCGTGCCGGATATCAGATCTTGTAACAGGAGGGCAGGGTTTACCCTATATTGACAGCGTCGCCATAGCGGCCCAAAGTAAAGTTCTGTAAATTCAAATTTTTGAGATGTTTAGTTTGTATAAATTCAAATCTATCTTTTCATACTTTCGCTGCAAATCCAGTGCCCGATTCGTGTTTCTTGCACTGAACGCAATAAGCTCGTGGAGCGTGCAGCTTATTTATTTGCATTCGCTATGTGCAGCATAGACGGGAGATTAGTGTAATGGAGCCAATATCACCAATACCAGCCGGCAGCACCTCGTCTTGGGCAGTTGACCTCCCTCAAGCTGATGAGACTCCGCCTGTTACGACTTCGGGCGGTGACGGTATTGGGGGAGGTAATCTGGCCACCCAACCCGGGCTAAGATGGATTAGTAGTGCGTTGCAGGGAAACAGCAATGGCGCGGGTACCGCAAACGACACCAATAATCTGCAATCAGCAGCTGGCAATCATAGCCCGATCATGCAGTATCAGGCAGTCACGGCACGCAACAATCAAGGTGTAAATGTTGGTGTGAACGGAGGCGAGCCGAAGCCGACGGGAAACAACATGACAACGCTGGCGAATCCATCGCCGCCGACTAACGGCACAATACATTTCGTCAATAATCCGGGTACAAACAGCATTACCCCTGGCTGGTTTGCGGCAGCCAGCCTGGCGCAAAGCAGCCTGACTCAAAGTTTTCCCTCCGTATTCAATTCATCGTTTGTAAATCTTTACCTGTCTCAGCCCGACACATTGCGCGACACTTTTAGTCACGCTGTGCGCAGAAGCAACGGGCACGTCGATTATCATCCAACGCATCAGCAACAACCATCGCCTTTGCTGGCGGAAGCATTCAATCAACTGAATCGAAACAACATGCTGGCCTTTACCAGCGGGCCAGGGAGCGTGCGTGGCGCGGCGGGTCTGACGACATTGTTTAACGATGCCGACAGAGCCACGCTCACGCGCATGGTGGCTGTGTCCATGCGAGATTACAGCGCGCGAAATGCCGTTAGCCTCAATAACCATGTGGATGCGCAGACTTTGCAACCGCAGGCGATTTTGGCCGCTTTTGGATTAACGCACGCAGATCAACTGGGCCCAAATTGGCTGGCGCAAAGCACCACTGAACTCATTGCGCTCGCACAGGGAGCCGGGCCGCAGGAAGCCGACATTATTTTTGAAGCACTTGCGCTCGCGCTTTTGCTGTCGTCATTGATAGCATATAGCGCGCCGAATGGTGGTCGCTTTGAATTGGCGCTCGCGCAAATGTTCACATCAATGCAATTGCTCTCGCAAATGCAGGACCCGGATGTATTCGCGCAGATGTTCAGTCGTTTGAGCCCAACGGAGCGCACGCAATTGCTGACGCTGCTGACCAGCTTGAGTCCGAACGCCAAACTCACCGGTCTGGATAAAATGGACCCTATCGCTTCATTATTCAAGGCCTTCGCTGCGCGCAGTAGTGATGCACGGCTTGGTGATGCGCAGCGGGGTGCAGGTTCCGGATTGAGTGGGACTTTAGGAACGCTGCTCGGCGCGCGCGGTGTTACCGGTGCGAGAGGCGATACGCTGACAACCGAGCGACTGCGCGCAGAATTACTGCATTTTGTTGCGACTCAGCCTGCCAGTTTTTATTATGCAGAAGCGTCGAACAAAAAATCTTTCCATAGCGGGCGGCTTGAGGCAGTGCTGCAGCTTATCGTGCAGCAACTGCTGCGAGAGCTGGCGGCCAAGGCAGGGCGCCTGTCAAGATTGCGTTGCGATTTCGCGGATTCTATTGAGCTTCTGTCAAATCTGCTTGACCTGCTCACCCAGCGTGATGATGAAGACAATGAACACTCGCGTGGCCATCATCACGCTGAGGCGGATGATGACGAGAACGGTTTTGAAGAAACCGAAAGCGATATTGCCGCCGATGTTTTTGGCACCCGCCCTCATTTTGACAAGGTCCCGAATCGCGCACAATTTTGCGGTGGCATGGCGGCTGAATATGCCTGTCAGACGCTTTTTCGTGTCGTGCCAGATGAGCACGTTAAAGGCAAGATTGCATTCCGTTGGGAAAATTTTGGAAGAAACGCCATCGCTGATCTGCCAAGACAATTGCCTGCCCACTCCGCTGCATACACAGAGCTACAACAATTGAATGAATACGCACTTGCGTCGTCGGTTGCACCCAACGATGTAAATACAAATGCCAATGCCTACGAGCTGCTCTCCGAACTGCTGATGCCGAGCGATGCAGCATACGCATTGGGTGCCAGTGCCGCAGGTGCGACAATTATGGCGAAGCACTGGCATTGCAAAATGTGGGCGCATGATCTTACTTATCGACTCAACGTGGATGGATCAAAAGCACCATTCGATTTCATTGCCTACACAAAACAGCAGGCCATGCCCTTGCCCACGGCGAATGGTGATGTAGATCACAGCGCAACAACGGTTGGTGCCATGACACGACCGCGTACAGAAACCGCCATGCGCCATGATCTCTTGCGTATGCTTGAAAATTCGCAGGATCGTTGGGTGCGTGAGCAAGCATCAAATGCGCTTGCCGCCGGACTGCAAAAGCTCAGAAGTAATGGTCAAACAGCGACTGAAAGCAAAGGCGAAGTTGTTCGAAGCATGCGCTCACCGATGCTGCGTGATGCAACTATTTATTTTTTATCGCGCTACTATTTCAAGCTGAATGCGCAGACTGTAGATAGCATCACGATAAACCCCAAATAGCTGCACTACTTCGTCGTGATGAAAAGTAAAGTGCCCGTCCAGATTGCCGTTTGCAGCAAATATGTGCCAAAAGCCGCGCCAGTATTGGCTTTTTGAATAATGTGTTTGGACATTTACGGTGCAGCAATCGGGGTGACAGCGAGTATTTTTTTGACCACATAACCTGGCCAACGGAAACCAACTCAACCCAGCGGCTCAAACAAGGCCTTTAAATCATCCGCATTCAGTGTCTTGGTTGCACCCGCTTCGCCGCTCAAAATCCCCGCCGCCAGTGCGGCTTTGCTGGCTTGCAATGCGACAATTTTTTCTTCCACGGTGCCGCGTGCGACCAGCTTGTAAACGAAGACGGGTTTGGTTTGGCCGATGCGGTGTGCGCGGTCAGTGGCCTGGTTTTCAACGGCAGGATTCCACCATGGGTCGTAGTGAATCACGGTATCGGCGGCGGTGAGTGTCAAACCGGTGCCGCCTGCTTTCAGGCTGATTAAAAAAAGTTTTACTTCACCGCTTTGAAATTTTTTGACCGGTGTG
>JANXWW010000189.1 GCA_025350945.1 Burkholderiales bacterium | reverse complement strand
TCGTCGTGGTCATATCCAGGCTGGGATGGCCTGATTTATGCCGGTAAATTTTCAGAGCAAAAATTGGCCCGCGATGGCTTGTCCGCCTATGCAAAACATCCGCTGTGTCGCACCGTCGGTATTGATCGTACTTTTTATGCGCCGATAGAAGAACGTGATTACGCGCGCTATGCCGCACAGGTGCCGGACGGTTTTCGCTTTCTCATCAAGGCACCGATGACAATTACCAGCTCATACGTTCGCAACGATGCGGGCGTGTTCAGCGACAGCCCCTATTTTCTGGATGTGGATTACGCTATCAATGAATTTATCGTGCCCGCCACCGCCGGGCTCGGTGTAAAGGCCGGCCCGCTCGTATTTCAATTTCCGCCACAGGGTCGTCAACACACGCGCAACGTTGATGCATGGATCAATCGCCTTTATCGATTTTTAAAAGCGCTGCCCGTAGTAGCACCAGGATTTTTATACGCGGTCGAAATTCGCGATGCTGAATTGCTGACCGACCGATTTTTAATGTGCCTCAAAACCACCGGCGTTCGCCTTTGTGTGGCGAGCCACGCCAATATGCCATCACCCAATGAACAGATTGAAAAAATGAATCGCATCATGGAACCGGGTGCATTCGTCGCGCGCTGGAGCCTGCACTCGGGCTTCAGATATGCGGATGCAAAGGCACGTTATTTTCCGTTCAATCGTTTGGTCGATGAAGATTTGGACAGTCGTACAAGTCTGGCGGCAGCATGTTTACGCGCGGTTGAGGCGAATCATCCCGCCTTTGTAATCGTCAACAACAAGGCTGAAGGCTCCGCTCCATTGAGTATTGAAAAACTGGCCGCACATATCGTGAATGTTTAATGCACTTTTTGACCAACTTCGCCTAACTTATCAAACCGCTTATCGCACTGTAAAGCGCGCAACTACACGCGCCGTGCCGCTAATCGATGAAGCACTTTGGCGGCAGGCGACTGAGCATTATTATTTTATGCGACGCTTGTCGAAAGAAGAAAAACGTCGCCTGAGATTGATCGCGTCTGATTTTTTATCGCGCAAAACATTTACTGGCGCAGCCGAATTTGAAATCACCGCACTCATGCAAGTGCAAGTCGCTGCGCAGGCGTGCATTCTGGTGCTGGAATTGGGTGTGAACCAATTCGATGGCTGGTCTGAAATCATCATCTACCCCGGAAAATTCGCGCCCAAGCGCGAGGTGACTGATCATACGGGCGTGGTGCACACCACGCGCGACGCACTGGCGGGCGAGGCGTGGCTGGGCGGGCCGGTGGTGCTGTCGTATGAAGATGTGGCTGCACCTGATTCGCAGCGCTTTAATCATACTTCTCACAACGTGGTGATTCACGAATTCGCACACAAGCTCGATATGCGTAACGGCGACGCGAATGGTTTTCCGCCTCTTCACAAAGGCATGAGTACGACCACATGGAAGCGCGACTTTATGGCCGCCTATCTTGATTTTTGCCAGCGCGTAGATCACGCAGATGAGTATGAATATCTCGACGATGGCGCATCATTGAATGCGTTGCCGATTGATCCTTATGGCGCTGAGAACCCGGCAGAGTTTTTTGCTGTTGCGACGGAAACTTTTTTTGAACGGCCTGAAAGTTTGGCGACAGGTTATCCGGCGGTTTACGGGCAACTGAAGGCGTTTTATAAGCAGGATCCGCTGGCGAGGTAATGTCGCATCTATAAACGCTTACAAAAACAACACCGCCGGAAACACCGCAATCGCCAACACAATCAAAATCCATTCAGCGCGCCATCGCTTCAAATGACCGGTGTAGTACAAAATAATGCAGGCTATGGCGAAAATGTAGAAAAAGCCTAGAAACATCACGTCTCCCTTCTTAAATTATTTTTGATGTTTTTGAAAATCATGTTCAATACCAGCGAAACATTTGATTATTATGGAGACAAATTTCACCAGGTCGCGGTAATAAATTTTTCACTCGTAACGATGTTCAAAATAGTGCTCAGCGTTACTAAACCGCTTCGTCGTCCATCTCGCCGGTACGAATGCGCACCACGCGACCAACATCAGTGACAAATATTTTGCCATCGCCAATTTTGCCCGTACGCGCCGCTTTGATAATAACGTCAATCGCTTTATCAACCATGTTATCGGTGAGAATAACTTCAATCTTTATTTTCGGCAAAAAATCAACGGTGTACTCGGCACCACGATAAAGCTCGGTATGGCCTTTTTGACGACCAAAGCCTTTGACTTCCGTTACCGTTAACCCCGACGCACCCAGCTCCATCAAGGCTTCGCGGACTTCATCGACCTTGAACGGCTTGACAATCGCTTCAACTTTTTTCATTTCTTCTCCTTATTTTGGATTGTATTTGGATGTTATCGGGTAACGCCAGTCCTTGCCAAATCCGCGCCGGGTAATTTTTGCGCCCACCGGCGATTGTCGGCGTTTGTATTCATTGATTTTAAGCAGCCTGGTGACGCGTTCCACATCAGCCGTCAAAAAACCCAACGCCACGATCTCGGACGGAGAGCGATCTTGCTCCATAAACAGCTCGACGATTTGATCGAGTATCGCGTAATCCGGTAGTGAATCCTGATCTTTTTGATCGGGCCGCAATTCAGCGCTCGGTGGCCGCGTGATTACGCGTTCAGGAATGACGCGCGATTCAATATTGCGCCAATGACAAAGCTTGTAGACCAAGGTTTTCGCCACATCTTTTAGAATCGCATAACCCCCCGCCATATCGCCATACAGCGTGGAATAGCCGACGGCCATCTCGGATTTATTTCCCGTGGTGACCACCATGGCACCAAATTTATTCGAGAGCGCCATTAGCAACGTGCCGCGCACGCGCGCCTGAATATTTTCTTCGGCCGCATCCATCTTGCGACCTTTGAATGCCTCCGCCAGTGATGCCGCATACGCATCCACCATCGGCTTGATGCTCATTTCCGAATACTTCACGCCATGAATTTTTGCCATTTCGCGCGCATCATCGAGCGAAATTTGCGACGTGTATTCATACGGCATCATCACCGCCTGCACGCGATCACGGCCGAGCGCATCCACGGCAATTGCCAGCACGAGTGCCGAATCCACACCACCCGACAAGCCCAGTAACACACCGGGGAAATTATTTTTGTTCACGTAATCACGCAGCGCGACCACGAGCGCGCGGTACACATTGGCTTCAACTGACAGCAGGGGCAAAATCTCGCCGCTGAATTTTCCGTTCGCAAATTCAACTAATCCCAACGCCTCTTCAAACTCGCGCGCCTGATAACCCACACTGCCATCCGCATTAATCGCAAATGACGCGCCATCAAACAGCAATTCATCCTGCCCGCCAGTCATGTGCGCATACAAAATCGGCAAACCTGATTCGGCCACGCGCGCGCGCACCACGTCGTAACGCACATGCAATTTCTGGAAATCGTACGGCGATGCATTGGGCACCACAATCATCTCGGCACCCTTAGCCTTAACGGCGGCGACCGGCTCAGCAAACCACACATCTTCGCAAATCAGCACACCGATTTTTACGCCGTGATGCGTGAACACAAACGACTGATCGCCGGTGGCAAAATAGCGCGCCTCGTCAAAGACCTGGTAATTCGGCAGCTTTTGTTTGAGATAGGTGCCGACGATGCGGCCGTTTTCGAGCAGCGAAACCGCGTTATAAAGTTTGCCCTCAACCAGATGCGGATGCCCCACCAG
>JANXWW010000187.1 GCA_025350945.1 Burkholderiales bacterium | reverse complement strand
GTGAAGCTGGGCATTTTGGCACCGGATTCGCGCGACGGCATGATGCAGCATGCCGAGCAATTCCACGATTTAAAAATTCCGTTTATATTTGATCCCGGCCAGGGCATGCCGATGTTTAACGGCAATGAGTTGCGCCATTTTGTGGAACTTGCGGATTACGTTGCCGTCAATGACTATGAAGCACGGGTATTGGCGGAGTTGACGGGCGAATCCATCGAAACCCTTGCCAAACGCGTTAAGGCTCTTTTTGTCACCAAGGGCGCAGAAGGCTCAGTTATCTATGCGGACGGTCAACAAATTTTTATACCAAGCGTTAAGGAAAATAGACGGGTTGATCCGACCGGGTGTGGGGACGCCTATCGAGCCGGGCTGTTGTACGGAATTCAGCGCGGCTGGACATGGGAAAAAACCGGCAGACTGGCGAATACCATTGGCAGCCTGAAAATTGAACACCGTGGCCCGCAAGGCCACCAGTCAACCCGTGACGATATTGCTGCGCGCTACGAGACAGCATTTAAAGAAACACTTTGGTAAGCCTAATTTGATAATTTATAGACGAAAGTAGCCAGGAGAAAATGATGATCAAGAAAATTTTGGTGTTGAGCGCGGTAGCAGCAAGCATGTTGGTCGCAGGTTGCGCCAGCCCCGGCGTCGGTGGCGGCAATTACACGCGTGCGCAAACGCGTGGTGAACAATCGGTTCGTTTGGGCACAGTCGAAAGCGTGCGCGACGTGATTATTGATGCCAACGATACCGGCACTGGCACGCTCGCCGGTGCTGCTATTGGCGGTATTGCGGGCTCTACGGTGGGTGGCGGTCGTCGCGCAAACGCAGCAGGCGCGATTGCCGGCGCGGTTGTTGGCGGTCTGATCGGTAATGCGGTTGAGAAAAACAACAATGATCGTCAGGGCGTTGAAGTCACCATTCGCCTCGAAGGTGGGCAAATTATCGCGATCACGCAAGGCAAAGACGAAGACTTCAGAGCCGGAGATCGCGTGAAAATTCTCTCGGGACAAGGTGCCACGCGCGTATCTCGTATGTAGACGCATGTAGACGCATATAATTCTTTGCTCTTTCCAAGCTCTAAAAAGGCGTCTGGCGACGCCTTTTTTTATTCCCGTTTTTATGTGTTTCCGCGGGTAATGATAGATGATGCCGAACTTGTAACATCGCAGAAACAAGTTAGACTTCCCGGCATGCCACCGCATCAATCTACACAAAATACGCCGACGCACAAATTCATCCGTGGCATTCGCTGGGTGAGATTGTTTGCGCATATCGCATGGGCGTTAACTATGGCTGCGGTCATTTTTCCGCGTGTGACGGTCATAACGCGAGCGCACATCACGCAACGCTGGTCGGCCAAGCTACTGCGCCTGCTCAATATCGTGCTGTCCATTCACGGTGCGCAGCCGCATGAAGATGCGCGAAATCTCATCATTGTGTCGAATCATGTGTCGTGGCTCGATATTTTTGTCATCAATGCAGCACAGCCATCGCTGTTTGTCGCCAAATCCGAAATCCGCGATTGGCCGCTCGCAGGCTGGCTTTGTGAAAAATCAGGGACAATTTTTGTCCGTCGCACCAAGCGTAGCGACACCGGACGTATCAATGATGAAATGCGCGATGCGCTTGCCACTGGCGCGACCGTCGGTTTATTTCCTGAAGGCACCACCACCGCAGGGGATCGATTGCTTAAATTTCACTCGTCGCTGTTCGAACCGGCCGTCGCAAATGCGGCGATTGTCGGGCCTGTCGCGGTTCGTTATCTCACCAGCGAAGGCGAACGTAATGATGCAGCTGCATACCATGGCGATATTGGCTTTTCAGATTCGATTCGCCAAATCATCAGCCAAAAATCCATGATCGCCGAAATCACTTTTGCGCCACCGATTAATGCTGCCGGTATCACCCGCCGTCAACTTGCGCAAAAAAGTGAAGCCGCAATTGCCGCTATTCTCGATGTCCCGATTCCGGATCAGCATCAGCGGTTTGGTGCGGCGGGGGAATAGAGTTTCTTTAGATGTTGAAACAAAAGCTCATTTGCTGCCGCTCTCAACCTCCAGGCGTTGCGCCACTCTGCCTGTGACACGATTTGCATCATCAATCATCACCGACAAATCAACCGTATAGCCCCACGTATCCTGATACCGATAATCCCACGCCGTGGCGCGCAAATTATCGAAACGAATACGCTGATGCGGCGGCCCGATTCTCGCCAGCACGTCATTAGCCGCGAGTCCGACAGTGATGGTTTGGATCACATCATAGACCAGCACATTTCGCACGTCAGTCACCAGGTCAGCGCGATCAACATTGACCGCACGAGTGGTCGTACCCAGCGGACCGGTGGGATAAAACCAGCGTGTGCCCTCAGCCGTTTCCACCATCAACACCGGTTCGCCTAATAGCTGCCGCGCCTGCGCGCCGGACATGCCCGCCTTTGGCGCGGTCGCGCATGCGCTCATGATGGCGATCAAACCCGATGCCAAGCTGATGCGCAATGCGACATGATGCATTTTAAAAAAATGATGCAAACTCAAGATCATATCCAGCCGCCCTACGGATTCAGAAGTTGTCGAAAAATCAGACAGCTATGTCGAATAAACGAACAATTAGTGAGTGGGTGTCAAGTGGGCGCATAGGAAAAATTTATATATTCGTTTACAAAACAAAGTGTTAAGAATTTGGCATGCGACATGCTTATGTTCAATTATAAATTATAGATAAAATACAAACGACAAGTTTCAAGAAAAGTTAACGTCACACAAGATTATAGATTGAGGCGAGTCGTTAAATTAAATTAAGCAGCAAACGAAACAGCGCACACACTTACCCAAGAATTTAACGGAGAAGCAAGAAAATGAAACAAATAAAATCAATGAACAATCAGCAATCCGGCTTCACGCTGGTTGAGATCGCCATTGTCCTGGTCATTATCGGGCTCTTGCTCGGCGGGATTTTGAAAGGCCAGGAACTGATTAACAGCGCGAAGGTGAAAAATCTTGCACAGGATTTTAAGACTGTGCCGTTGTTCATTTATGGCTATCAAGATCGTTTTAAAGCGCTGCCTGGCGATGACGCTCGCGCGACGACAAACTTGGCTACAACGCCCGTTAACGCAGCGCTCGCTGCTGGTAATGGCAATGGTGTAATCGAGGGTGCCTGGAATTCCGTAACAGCTGCAAATGAATCAGTACAGTTTTGGCTAGCGGTACGTATGGCTAACTTTGCTCCGGGTTCCACTGATTTTGGAACAGGGTTGACTGCGTCGTTGCCAAAAAATGTTGACGGTGGGCCTATTGGTATCACCAGCAACACGGCCGCTGGTGCGCCAGTGGCAGGTATGACCGGCACATATGTATTTTGCTCTGGTAGCTTGTTAGGCAAATTTGCCAAGCAACTCGACACCACACTTGACGATGGCAATACTGAGACCGGGTCAGTGCGTGTGATTGATAATCCAGCAGTTCCGCAGGCAGCACCCGCTACAGCAAAGCCCACAGCGACTGTACTGGATGCACAAAGCTATACGGTCTGTATGGCGTTCTAAGACCTGACAACATGTACAATCGAAAGCGCGCTTAGGCGGGCTTTTCGTATTTTGAAAATATGAAACTCCTTTATTGGTGTGCCGTTCAGCACAAAATTGCTCCAAACGCCGCTCTCCGCCTAGTTGTAGGTCAGGTTGTGAAGTTACCTGACACTGATAGTAAATTTGGCTCCCAATAAATCAAAAACCCTACCCCTGCAACAATCGCATCTCCGCCTTCGCCAGCGCCTCTGGCGTGCCCGCCAGAATGAGCACATCCGCCACTTCAATCCGCATCGTAAGCGACGGGCTGGCGTCGCGTACGCCGCGTCGGCGCAGCGCAGTAAGGCTGACTCCTACCTCATCGAGTTTGAGCGCTTCCAGGCTCTTACCGACAGCCGCAGCGCCATCATCGATCATGACCGACTGCAAGCGTGGCTGCTGCGCGTCCAGTGTGCTGTCGTCGGTATCGGTCGCACCGGTAAAAAATCCACGCATGAGCTGATAGCGCTCGCCGCGCACCGTGCGTAGCCGCGATAGCACTTTATTGAGTGGCACGCCCATCAGCAGCATCGTTTGTGTGGCCAGCATGAGCGAGCCTTCCACCACTTCAGCGACGATTTCAGCGGCACCGGCGGCTTTAAGTTTTTCCACATCCGTATCGTCAAAGGTGCGCACAATCACCGGTACATCGGGGCGCAACTCGCGCGCATGGGCCAAGATGGTCATCGCCGCGTGCGTGTCGGCAAAGCTCACCACCACGGCGGACGCGCGCGCTAGGCCTGCGGCGGTCAATACTTCCTTTCTCGCCGCATCGCCAAACATCACCGAATCGCCTGCCGCTGCGGCTTGTTTGACGCGCATCGGATCGCCATCGAGTGCGATGATGGAAATTTTTTCCTGCTCCAAAAATCGCGCCAGGCTTTGCCCCGAACGCCCATAACCGCAGATGATCACGTGACCACGTTGTGCCATTGAGCGAATCGCTAATTGTTGCAACTGCACCGCGCGCATTTCCCATTCGGTGGCGACCAGCCGCATGACAATTTTTTCGCTCTTCGCCAGCAGCAGCGGTGCCACCAGCATTGATATCAGCATCGCTGCCAGCACCACCTGCAAGGCACCCTCTGGCACTGCGTTGGTTTTTCCCGCCAACGACAACAACACAAAACCAAATTCGCCCGCCGGTGCCAGTGCTAGCGCGCAGCGCCACGCCACGCCACGCTCATTTTTGAAGATCAGCGCTAGGGCTACGATGATAAAAAATTTCAGCGTCAGCAGCGTGATCAACACCAGCAACACAATCATCCAGCGTTTGCCGACCTCATCAAAATTCAGCAGCATGCCAATCGTGACAAAAAACAAACCGAGCAACACGTCGCGAAACGGTTTGATGTAATCCTCAACCTGGTAGCGATATTCGGTTTCCGAAATCAACATGCCCGCAAGGAACGCGCCCAGTGCGAGTGACAAGCCTGCCAACTCTGTCGCAAGTGACAAACCCAGTGTAACGAGCAGCACCGCCAGAACGAAAATTTCTGACGATTTTTGTGCGGCGATCAAGCCGAACAACGGTCGCATAATGCGCTGACCGACCACCAAAATAATCGTCAACGCCGCTGCGGCTTTCAGCAGCGCGGCACCAATCTCCACCGCAATTTGCTCGCCCGACAGCGCCAGCGCAGGCACCAGCACCAGCAGTGGAATCACGGCTAAATCCTGAAACAGCAACACGCCCATGATCTGCTTGCCGTGCGGTGAATGCAGCTGCGTTTGTTCAGACAGCGCCTTGGCAATAATTGCGGTGGACGACATCGCAATCACACCGCCCAGAATTACCCCGGTTTGCCACGCCTGACCGGCCAGAAATGCCACGCCAATGACCACCAGCATCGTCACCATCACCTGCGTGCTGCCAAAGCCAAGCACGATGTGCCGCATAGAAACAAGCTTCGGTAGCGAGAATTCGAGCCCAATCGAAAACATCAAAAACACCACGCCAAATTCAGCCAGATAGCGCGTGCCCTCTGAATCCGGAATGATACCCAGCGCATGTGGCCCGATCGCGGCACCGACAATCAAATAACCCAAAATCGGCGGCATGCCGAGCCGGCGAAACACGACCACCGTGACCACCGCTGCGGCCAGCAGAATGACGATCAACAGGAGCGTGGTGTGGGTTACAGGCATGAGAAGATATTTTTTTGTGTAGGCATGAGGCGCTCAATTACAATCTCACCATGAGTCTATTACATCCCCGTTCAATTGCGGACACCGCCCGCACATTAAAATTGGCCCGCGAGACGCTCGAAATCGAAGCCGACGCGGTGCGAACGTTGGCGACGAAGTTAGGAAATGATTTTATAGCTGCCCATAAACTGCTATTTGATGTCGCTGAAAATCGCGGCCGCGTGGTTGTGACCGGCATGGGCAAGAGCGGCCATATCGCGGGCAAAATCGCCTCCACCCTGGCCTCCACCGGCACACCTGCGTTCTTCATGCATCCTGGCGAAGCCAGTCATGGCGACTTAGGCATGATTACCAAAGATGACGTGGTAATTGCGATTTCAAATTCCGGCGAGTCGGATGAAATTTTGAAAATTTTGCCGCAGCTAAAACGGCGCGGCACCAAAGTCATCGGCATTTCCGGCAGACCCGATTCCACGCTCGCGGCGGCGTCTGACGTGCATCTGAATGCCGCAGTGGAAAAAGAAGCCTGCCCATTGAATCTGGCACCGACCGCCAGCACCACGGCGACCTTAGCCTTGGGCGATGCGCTCGCCGTCACACTGCTGGATGCACGCGGCTTTGGCGAAGAAGATTTCGCGATGCATCACCCTGGCGGCGCGCTGGGCAGGCGTTTGCTGGTGCATGTGAGCGAAGTGATGGTGGAAGGCGAGCGCGTGCCAAAAGTGTCAGTCGACGCGATGCTGCCCGCCGCGATTCTGGAAATGTCGCGCAAAGGTTTGGGGATGACGGCGGTGGTGGATGCCCATGATTTATTGGTCGGTGTATTCAGCGACGGTGATCTGCGCCGTACGCTGGAAACGCACGACAATATCAAGACCACATCTGTTGCGGAGGTGATGACGCGCACACCGAAAACGATTACCCCCGATAAGCTCGCTGCCGAAGCGGCCGAGCTGATTCAGCGCCACAAAATCGGCGCAAGCGGCTTGCTGGTGATTGATGCGAAGGGCAAGCTGGTCGGCGCGTTGCATGTGCTGGATTTGATGCGGGTCGGTGTGCTGTGATGGACATAAGTGCCGAGCTCGCTACCAAAATCCGCGCCGTAAAATTGGCCGTATTCGATGTCGATGGCGTAATGACCGATGGCGCGCTGCACTACAGCGCCGATGGCGAGCAGGTAAAAATTTTCAATACGCTCGACGGTCACGGCATGAAAATGCTGATGGCCACAGGTGTTGACATTGCAATTATCTCAGGCCGTCAATCGCCAGCACTGGCGCGGCGTTCCAAGGATTTAGGGATTATGAAATTATTCATGGCAGTCGATGACAAGGGCCGCGTATATAAAGAATTACTCGCGAGCTTGAAGCTGCAGCCGCATCAAGTCGCTAGCATCGGTGATGATGTGGTCGACTTGCCGATTTTGCTCAACTGCGCGTTTTCTGTAGCCGTGCCTGCGGCACCGACGTTCGTGCGCGAGCGCGTCGACTACGTGACCGAAGCGCATGGCGGACGTGGTGCGGTACGTGAATTCTGCGAAATCATTATGGCCGCGCAGAGCACGCTTGCTGCGGCGCTCAAAAAATATTTGCCTTCATAAATTCAAGGTCTCTTCATGCTCTACATAAAATCATTTCACGTCATTTTCATGGTCGCGTGGTTCGCCGGGATTTTTTATCTGCCGCGCTTGTTTGTCTATCACGCACAAGCGACCGATCAGCTATCGATTGATCGTTTCAAAATCATGGAGCGCAAACTTTATTTCGGCATTATGACGCCGTGCATGGTGATTACTGTCGTGCTCGGCTTGTGGTTGTTTGTCGGCTACAAAATTGGTGTCGGGCAGGCGTGGATGCATGCGAAGCTGGCGCTGGTGGCGGTGCTGATTGCGCATCATTTTTATTTGGGAAAATTGATGACCGATTTCAAGCACGAGCGCAATCGTCGCAGCCATGTTTTCTATCGCTGGCTTAACGAAATTCCTGCCTTGCCTGCGCTAATCGGCATTGTAATTTTGGTGATTGTGAAACCGTTTTGATGGAAAATTTTTTTGCACAATGTCCGCGTGGGCTGAGTGGTGTTCTGGCGACTGAATTGATCGCTTGTGGCGCGGTGGATGCGATTGCCACCGAAGCGGGTGTCGCGTTCAAAGGCGATCTGCATGTGGCGTATCGCGCCAATTTGCATTCACGAATTGCCAGCCGCGTGCTGTGGCAAGTCGCTGCATTTCCCTATGTGAATGAACACGAAATTTACGACACCGCATTGCTATTGCCGTGGCCTAGCTGGTTTGACGTGTCATGCACGATCAAGGTTGAAATCAGCGCAAACAAATCACCGGTAAAGAGTCTGGATTTCACGACGCTACGAATCAAGGATGCGGTGTGCGATAAATTTCGTGAACAAATCGGCTCGCGTCCGTCAGTCGCCACGCGCGAACCTGATGTGCGCATCCACGCGCATCTGGAAGAAAATGATGCCGCGCTGTATCTAGATTTATCCGGTGAGGCGCTGTTCAAACGCGGCTTGCGCGAGCAGACGGGTGCCGCACCACTAAAGAAAAATCTGGCGGCGGGCATTATCTTCTTGTCTGGATGGAAACCCGATGAAGCGTTTTTGGATCCGATGTGCGGCAGCGGCACCTTCCTGATTGAAGCCGCGCAAATCGCGCTCAATATTGCGCCCGGCAACGATGGCAGAAATCGTCATTTCGCATTTGAAAAGCTGAAAAATTTTGACGAATCCGCATGGAAAAAAATGGTCGCCGATGCACGCGCGGCAGAGAAACCAAAAACGCTGCTGCCGATTTATGGCTCTGATCTTTACGGCTATGCGCTCGACGATGCGCGCGCTAATTTGATCGCAAATGATCTCGCCGATTGCGTGCGCATCAAGCAAGCTAACATCCTCGAAATTTCCGC
>JANXWW010000174.1 GCA_025350945.1 Burkholderiales bacterium | reverse complement strand
ATTTCTGTCCAGATGGGCTTGCAGCCGGAGGCGGATTTGCTCCGGCCGGTTGGCGGCAAGCCTTTGCCGCAGCATCGCCAGGCAATACGTGGCGTTGCTGTATTGTTGATCGAGCGCATGGCGTGCACGCGCCTGCATGAGCGTGAGCCGATCACGCTCGCGCGCCAGCCGCTCATGCGGTGGCGTGAGCGCGCGGGTGGCACGGTCAAGACGTTGTTGCGCGTTGTCGAGCAGTCGTTGCATGACGCGCTGCAATTCGTATTTTGTGCCCGCCACTTGGTCAAGCAAATCCGCGCGATTCGGTGACACCAGTTCCGCCGCGGCGGTCGGGGTGGGTGCCCGTTGATCGGCGACGAAATCACAGATCGTGAAATCAGTTTCGTGGCCAACACCGGAAACCACCGCGATATCCGTTTCATTCTGCAAGCGCACGATGGCGCGTGCGACCGCTTCATCATTGAACGCCCACAAATCCTCAATGCTGCCCCCGCCGCGACAAATAATCAGCGTGTCAATTTCAACGTCAACATCAACGCGCGAGTGTGCAGCATTTATTGCGGCCACTATTTCGGCGGGTGCGGCCGCACCCTGCACTGAAGTCGGATAAATAATCACCGGGATCATCGGCGCGCGGCGCTTCAAGGTGGTGAGTACATCGCGCAGTGCGGCGGCTTTGAGCGAGGTCACCACACCAATTGCGCGCGGAAAAGTCGGCAGCGCTTTTTTGCGATCTGCAGCAAACAAACCTTCGCAGACAAGCTTAGCTTTCAATTTCTCAAACGCTTCAAACAGTGCGCCCAGTCCAGCGCGGCGCATGGTATCAACGCCCAATTGAAACTCACCGCGCGCTTCGTAAAGCGAAGGCAGGGCGCGTACTTCAACCTGCATGCCGTTTTCGGGTGTGAACGACACTTGGGCCGCGCGCTGACGAAACATCACGCAGCGCACTTGCGCTGCTTCGTCCTTCAACGAAAAATACCAGTGCCCGCTCGCGGCGCGCATCACATTTGAGAGCTCGCCCGCGACCCAGAGCAATTCCAGATTCGCTTCCAGCATATTTTTCACGCGCCGGTTTAGCTCGCTCACACCAATTGACACACCCATTACTTTCGCTGTTTCGCGCGGTTTTGCAGGCGAATTGGTGCGCTGAAAAAGAGGCATTGAGTCGTCGAATTCCATAGGCTAAATAGTATCATTGAGCAGCCACTTAGCGAAGTTATGAACCGCAAACCGTTTTGTTACAGCTTGACAAATCAATTTGTGACAAAAGCGTCACACAAGGGGCTAAAATTTGTAACTTATTGATTTTAATGATTTTTCAGAACGTCTAATTTTTGAGCGCAGAAGAAAAAACCGTTACAGTTTCGAGACTTAGCACACATGCGCCGATATAACGCACAGACTTATCCACAGCGTCTGTGGATGAATTTTTATGATGTGCTGGTGCGCCTGAATCGGCGCGGTGTTTGCTGCAAAGTCCTTATGGATGGCTGAGTTTGAGGGGATTGATTTTCGTTTTTTTGTATGGAACTTCGGTGGGATTCGTTGCCTTAGTTGGAAAAAATGGTTGTCAATTTTTCAATATTTGTTCAATTAAAAAATTAAGATAACGCTCGAAGCGTTTGTCTTTACTGAAAAAGTTGGCTTGATAATTTTTGCTGTTCTTGTGAAACTCCTCCCGGTTACGATAAAGTTGTTAAAATTGTTATTGGCGTCGGCTAGTCGATGCAAGTTTGCAAAAAAATCAATCGAATAAAATCACTTCAAGTATTAACTGCGTTTCTTTTCAAAAAAACATTTCATCCCGGGAGTTCGAATTGCTGTCCATCATTCAAGCTGCAGGTTGGACCATCTGGTTCATTATTTTGTCGTCGGTCATCACGCTGGCGATTATTGGCGAGCGTATGTGGTCGCTGCGTCGCTCGGTGGTGCTGCCGAATAATCTGTTCACCGATACGGTCAACGCCTATCGCACACAAGGCCCCACGCCGGAATTAATCGCGAAGCTGACCGAGAATTCATTGCTCGGCCGCGTGTTTGCTGCCGGGATCGCGAATGTGCGAAGCACCCGCGAAGTGATGAAAGAATCGATGGAAGAAACCGGGCGCGCGGTGATGGTGGAGATGGAACGTTTCCTGGTCGGTTTGGGCACGATTGCCACTGTTGCACCGCTACTGGGATTATTCGGTACGGTGATCGGGATGATCGATATTTTTGGCGCCTCCACGGCCAGCGGACAAAACCCCGCGCAGCTGGCGCGCGGTATTTCGGTGGCGCTCTACAACACCGCAGCTGGTATTGCGGTGGCGGTGCCTGCGCTGATTTTCTATCGTCACTTTCGCGGCAAGGTGGACGTGATGGTGATCGACATGGAACAGCAAGGCATCAAGCTGGTGGAGACGCTGCACGGAGAGCGCAAGTGAATTTCAAACGTGGCCGCGGACGCGAAGAACCAGAAATCAACTTCATTCCGTTGATCGATTTGCTGCTGGTGATTTTGATTTTTCTGATGGTTACGACCACGTATTCAAAATATGCGGAGCTGCAAATTAACTTGCCCGAAGCGACCGCCGAGAAAGCGCCAGATCGTCCGCAGCTTATCAATATTGGCGTGGATGCGAACAGCAAATATGCCATCAACGGCACGCCGATTGCATTTAGCGGCGTGGAGTCACTCGCCAATGCGCTAAGAGAAGCCGCCGCAGCGGGCAATATGAAAGATCCCGTGATCGCCATCGGTGCTGACGCCGGTGCCACCCATCAAGCGGTGATTAATGTGATGGAAGCCTCGCGTACACTGGGCTTTACCAAGATTTCGTTTACCACGCAGGCGAAGGCGGCGAATTAGGACGGTGCGCGGCTAGAAAAGCAAACCCCAGCATGCGCGCCGAGTTTGAAGCATTTATCGTCCAAGAGTGGCAGCAGGGCTCGATCTGGCAAATTATTCTTCGCCCATTGTCGTGGTCGTTTGCCGCGATCAGCGCGACGCGCCGATTTTTTTTCCGTACTGGCATTTCAACAATCACCAACGTCGGTGTGCCGGTCGTGATTGTCGGCAATATCAGCGCGGGTGGCACAGGCAAAACACCACTCGTTATTGCCATTGCCGAGTTGCTCGAAAAATCGAACAAGCATCCTGGTGTGATCACGCGCGGCTATGTGCAATCACGCATGCAGCCGCGCGCGCTTGCGCCGCCGATAGTCTCGCAGCAGGGAACGATTACCGCAAGTGATGAGGCGATGCTGATGTCGCAGCGATTAGCAGCCCCCGTATTTGCCAATCCGGATCGTGTGGCGGCGGCAGCGCTGCTGCTCAAACGCTATCCCAATACCGACGTGATTATCAGCGACGACGGTTTGCAGCATTATCGGCTGGGCCGTGATATCGAAATTGCGGTGGTGGATGGTCAGCGCGGATTTGGTAATCAGCATTTGATTCCCGCGGGTCCGTTGCGCGAATCGATGGCGCGATTGAGAACCGTGGATTGCATTGTCGTGAATGGTGTGGCGAAAATAGGCCTTGATCTCACGCAATATGGCGTGCCGGTATTTCGTATGAATTTAGGTAACGAAAAATTTGTTAAATTATCGGGCGGTAATGCGGTTTTCTCAAGCGATTTTCTGGCGACAGTGAATGAGAAAAAAATCCACGCGCTTGCCGGCATTGGTAATCCGCCACGATTTTTCGATCACTTGAAACGCTTGGGAATAATCTGTCATGCAACGCATCCGTTTTCGGATCATCATGCATTCACGCGTGCCGATTTAAATTTCCCGGACGCTGATATTATTCTGATGACCGAAAAAGACGCCGTAAAGTGCAAAGCCTTCGCGGACGATCGCATGTGGGCGATGCGCGTGGATGCATTATTGCCGACTGAATTTGATGAATTTATTTTACAGCGCCTGAATTCAATTTCAGCCGCCAAAACTGATTGAAAATACTATGGCTCTCGACCCAAAACTGCTGGAAATTCTCGTCTGCCCAATGACCAAAGGACCACTTCGCCTATCGCGCGATAAGTCGGAGCTGATTTCAAAATCGGCGCGGCTGGCGTACCCGATTCGCGATGGGATTCCGGTGATGTTGGTGGATGAGGCGCGGGCGTTGCGGGATGACGAAGACGCATGACGAAGACGCATGACGAAGACGCGTGATGAGGAGACGTAGGAAGGTGCAGGAAAAAATGTTTTTTGAAAGCTGATTTCTACTAGGTTTTTTAGTTCACGTTTGAAATTTCGCGTAGGGCGCACCCTCTCCCTC
>JANXWW010000148.1 GCA_025350945.1 Burkholderiales bacterium | reverse complement strand
GCCAGCCGTGTCACACCTGAAACCGGCAGAAAAAAACTTTCGTATGAGGCGCGCCCGTTATTGCCCGCCGCGCTGAAATACGTCACACCGCGCGCAGCCACTGTCTTCACCGCCTGTGCGATCACGCCATCCTGAAACCACGGCTCGCTGAAATAGCCCACATCGTCCACGATCACTTTTGCGCCATCATCGGCGAGCGCAATAATGCCTTTGGCAAAATCCTGAGCACTTTCAAACGCGGTATAAAACGACAGCGATGCGCCGGGGGCCACGTCGTGCAAAATTTCTGCCATCGCCCGACCCTCGTCGGTAGCAGGCTCAGCGGCACTGCCAAAATCTTTCAGCACTTTGACTGGCGTGCCAAATCCGTTCGGATTGCCAATGCCGGGCAAATCACCGGTGGCAATACCGCTGGCTTCGCCACTTAGAAAGTTGTAGCTGTCTGACAATATGCCGATTTTGGTGCCACGCCCGTTCACCGAAAAAGTGCTGCGCGCTATATCCGATTTTTGTACGACATCGCCTTGCGATGTCACGCTGCCGCTACGCCTAACGGGTGCGGTGGCAGGACGAGCAAAGCGCAAATTTTTCATTGCTGATAATTGCTGCATCGCACTTAACGGTAAATCGCCCGATACATTTCGACCATTCACCGTGATTTGCTGCATACCCATGGCGAGAAATTCGCTGTGCAGTGCAACACCATCATCAATGGCGACCGCATCAATACGCACCCGGCCATTTCTCACCGTCAAACCCGTTTGGGTGATCGTGCCGTTTGCGATGGGTGCCGACTTGCTTGGTAACGATTTGGATGCTGGGTCAAGCGCTTTTTCATCGCTTGCTTCGAGCTGGAACAATCGTGCGTCAATGCGCGGGGAATCAATCGGCATAACGGCGGTCACAAATTGCGGTGCCGCGAGCGCTTTGGCGGTGGCGAGAGCGTCTGAATCCAGGTTGGTCGGGGTGTTGCCGCAGGCGTGACTTGCTGCCAAGGCAAGTAGTAATGTTGGCAATGCTGACGTCACCAAACGACGAATTTTACGGTGTTGCAACAACATGATGAGCTCCTGTAGAAGTTGGGTCCATCGCGCCGTGATCACATCGTCAATGTTTTATAAAATCTGCAACATCGCCATGCTTTTAAATTGTTAACTGAAGTTTAATGAATCAGCTGAAAATACGCAAGTATCGAGTCAGTCATGAAATGTGAGCATGGTTTCACTTACAATCGATAATCATCGACAATCAAAATTTTTGTTCTGGATTGCGCACCCCATATGAAACTATTTAAAACATCGTCTGCTCGTGGTTTCACACTGATTGAAGTCATGATCGTCGTGGTGATTCTCGGCATTTTAGCCGCGGTGGTAATTCCCAAAATTCTGGATCGCCCGGACCAAGCGCGAGTGACAGCAGCGAAGGCGGACATTGCCGTCATCATGCAGCAATTAAAATTGTATCGACTCGACAACGCTTTATATCCCGCGACTGACCAAGGCCTGCAGGCGTTGACAATCAAGCCGACAACGAATCCGATTCCACCCAACTGGAAGCCCGGCGGCTATCTGGAAAAATTGCCGAATGATCCATGGGGTCGTCCCTATCAATATCTCAATCCCGGCTTGAAAGGCGAGCTGGATGTGTTTAGTCTGGGTGCCGATGGGCAGCCGGGTGGTGAGGGAAATAATGCGGATATTGGATCTTGGAATCTCTAGGTTTTTCATAGCGCATAGAATATGAAACCCAAGCACAGGCGCGGAATTTCAAGCAGAAATGATTTAAACGGCGCAGCCCGCTTAGGGTTTAAATTTCATAAGCTAGCGTATTGCCACACCGGCTTTACCCTCATCGAAGTGCTGGTCGTCACCATTATTTTAGGCATTGCGCTATCACTCGCCGTCGCCAATTTAATCCCTGACGAGCGCGAAAAAGTTCGCATCGAAAGTGAGCGCGTATTGGTATTGCTCGAACAAATTCGCGACGAATCTGCGATGAGCGGTAAGGCAATTGCGCTGGAAGTAAAAGATAATTCGCTACAATTTTTTGAGCGCGATCAAAAATCAGTTGAGACAAAATGGCTGCCGCTTGAAGCGCTCGGCGGTGGCACCATCGCGGCGAGAACGTTTGCAAACGGCACAATCGGCGAGCTATATATGGGTTCTTTAATGGGTTCTTTATCAGCCGTAAAGCCACGCGACACAGAATCCATCGCCACATTTCAACCGGCCGGTGTATCAGCCCCATTCGAAGTGAGAATCCAATCCGTCGCATCCGCCGCCTCTGCCTTAAACACACAAACGATTCGCGTCGATGCGCTGGGGAATCTTTCCTTGCTTTCCTTGGTGGCGACGACGAGCGGCGCAACAAAATGAAATCAACATCGCGACGCAAAGGATTCACGCTCATCGAAGTCTTGATCGCGCTTGCCATTTTAGCCATCGCACTCACCGCCGCCATGCGCGCGGCAAGTGTGGCTACCGATAGCGCGAATGAAACAAAATTGCGCACGCTCGCCACTTGGATCGCGCAAAATCGTATTGCGGAAATAAACGCATTGAGCGTAACCAATCTGCCCGGCGTGGGTGAATCAAATGGTCGTCAGACAATGGCGAATATTGAATTTGAATGGAAGCAAAAGATTTCGAATACGCCGAACACAGCGTTTCGCAAAATCGATGTGCAGGTGCTGCGGCCGGGTAACGAGCAATGGCTCGCAAATTTAAGCGGCTTTGTGGTGAAGGCAGCACCTTGAGCCGCGCTCAACCTGGCTTCACCTTAATCGAGCTGCTGGTCGCACTCGCCATCTTTGCCATCCTCTCGCTGCTGTCCTATCGCACATTGGGCTCGCTCTTTCAGACCCGTGAACAGTTGAATATTGAAAGCGCCAAATGGCGCGATGCGGCGCTTTTTTTTTCGCGCGTTGAAAACGATTTGGCCGCATTGCTCAATCGCCCGATTCGCACCGCTGATGGCCGTAGCGCGGCACCGCTTTGCCTCAACAGTTTCACAACCACCGATGCAGCTTTGAGCTTTACGCGCGTGGGCTTTGCTGATGCTAATGGCACCAGCGCTGCACCACAGCGGATTGGTTATCGCTTGAATGAAGGTAATCTCGAGTGGCTGTTGTGGCCCGCGCTCGATCAGGCACCACGCTCAGTTGCCGCGGCCTACCCGGCGCTCAAAAATGTGCGTGAAGCGAAATGGCGCGCGCTGGGAAACTTGGCCGATAGCTGGCGCGCCGAATGGCCGCAGGCACCGGCAAGCTGCGAGCTGCCTGATCCTAAAGTCAGCGTGTTTCCGCGCGCATTGGAACTCACCATCACGCTCAATAGCGGCGAAACGCTCTCGCGCATATTTTTCTTGCGCGCTGTTTCAATCGATGGCACCTGAGAAAATGAAACGCACACAACATGGTGCCGCGATCATTACCGCTTTACTGGTGGTGATGTTGGCTGCCACCATTGCCACCTATTTGCTCACGCAGCAATCATACGCGCTCACCCGCACCGCGCGCACCACGGATCACGCACAAGCCGCGCTTTACACGCAACCCACGCTCGATTGGGCACGCGCGATTTTATTTGAGACGCAAAAAAATTCGACCTATGTACATCCCAAACAAAAATGGGCGCAAGGTATTAACGCGCTTCCGCTCGATGATGCAGGCGGCGGCACGGTCGCAAGCGGCGTGATTCGCGATGAATCCGGAAAATTCAACATCAATAATCTGGTCGTCGATGGCGTGAAAAGCGCGCCCGATATGGAAATATTTCAGCGCCTGTTGAAGCTGTTAAAAGTCGATGCTGACCTTACGCCAGCGCTGCTAGATTGGCTCGACAAGGATAACGACCTCACTGCGAACGGTGCTGAAGACAGTATTTATTTATCGCTACCTGAACCGTACCGCGCAGCCAATCGGCCCATGCTGCAGGTCAGTGAATTGGCTCGCGTGCGCGGCTTTGATGCAAGCATTGTGAAGCGATTAACGCCGTACATCGCCGCCCTACCTGCACGCACCAAGCTCAACATGAATTCCGCGCTGCCAGAAATCATTCGCGCCTATTTTCCTGAAATCACTGAGAACGACGCAACCACGCTGGTGAGTAAACGCGAAGAACATCCATTCAAAGATATTGCCGACATCAAAAAACAAAGTGAATTGAAAACTGTTCCCGCCGCATCAATCGATCAATTTGTGAGTGTGAGCAGCCAATTTTTTTCTGTCTCCATCGCCATCTCACGCCAATCCACCCAGGTGCGCCAGATGGCATTATTACGCAGCGCAGATCAGGCGGGAACCCGTTGGCCCGTTATAATTTGGGTTAATTCTTTCTAAAAATTTGACGAATACAGGCGCGCCTTGCAGCTTTTTATTTCTCTACCTGATCTCGCACGCTTTGGCGCTGAGACCACCACACACTGGACACTCTGTGACGCGAGTGGAACCGTTGTTCGCTCAGCAGAAAGCAGTCTGGTTGAAGCGCGCCGCGTAACGCCCCATGGCATACAAATCGTGGCACTGGTGCCCGCCAGCCGCGTCGTTTTCATTGAGACGCTACTGCCTGCGGTCTCAGTGGCAAAACGCAATCAGCTGGTGCGCTACGCGATTGAAGATAAATTAACAATTGATCCCTCGACCGTGCATGCGGTGGTGCTGGAGGCGAGTGAAGCGTCCCGCCGCAGCAAAGCCAAAGGTTTGCAAATCGCTGCAGCGATTGACCGTGCGTGGTTTAGTGCGGCACTTGCCTGGCTAAATTCAGCAGGACTGGAAGCGCGCGCAGCATTTGCCGAAACCGCGTTGCTGCCGGTTAAGAAAGACGAATGGTCGGTACAGCTTGCCGCAAAAAATGCATACGCCAAAAGATCTGATGGTTTTGCTTATGCAATTGATGCGGGCACGCTTGCGCAGCCCCCGTTTGCGCTCACGCTTGCGCTTAACGAAGTAGCCGAAAAGCCATCTGCAATCTCGCTCTTTTTTGCGACGACTGATTCATTAGGCGAAACGGACAAAAAAAATCTAAACGCTAATTGGCAGGCAGCACTTGGCGTGCCGGTAAAAATCAGTCGCGATTCAATTCAAGATTCAACGACAAAGACCACGGCATTCAAGCGGCTCGCCAATCTCAAAAGTGGCAATCTGCTAACCGGCGAATTCGCGCCCACTCGTGCGGCAAATGCGTGGCTACAAAGCCTGAAACCGGCGCTGGCGCTGGCATCTTTGATGGCACTATTGCACATCGCATTCGTGGTCGGCGATAACGGGCGGCTCGAACGAAAACGTAACGCTATTGAAAACGAAATGCGCACCACTTTTCAAACAGCGTTTCCGCAGGCCGTAACGATCATTGATCCGGCGCTGCAAATGCGGCGCAATCTGGAGACGCTGCAACGCGAACGCGGCATTTTGCGTGACGATGATTCTCGGCGCTTGTTGGCACAATTGGCGGCGTTGCGTGCATCAGCGTCCGATCTGGATGTTATGGCAGTCACGATCAAACCAGGTGAGGCAAAAATGATCGCAAAATTTTCTGCCGATAATATTGCCAAGGCTGATGCGACCATACTTGATTTGCAAAAAGCAGCACTAGCTCGCGCAGGAACTGTTAGGCCCGGCACCGAAGCTGGAACCATCGAAATCGCACTTAAAGGTTTGGCAAAGGTTGGCTCATGAGTTCGACACCCCTCAACGCTGGTAAAACAAAAAGCAGCATTTCAGCATTCTCGCGCGCACGTGAACGCTGGCAAATGATTGAGCCACGCACCCGCACAATACTGTTTATTTCCATCGCCGCGCTGCTGGCAGGTTTAATCTACGCCTATGCGTGGCTGCCAGCTGCGCGAGGCCGTGTGCAGAATGCCGAGCGCATACCGGCGCTGGAAGCAAAGCTCGCCACCATGCGCGCTGAAGTCGCCGAAATGAAGCGCATTCTTGCCGTGCCGCCGAATGCTTCAACTAATAGTGCCAGCGCGCGCGGCACCGCCGATGTGAGTGGCTTGCAATCAATATTCGGGGCGACCGCAAAAATTGCCGTCGATGAAAATCGCGCGTTTCGCGTGAGCGTTTCGTCAATGAGTTACACGTCATTTCTGGATCGACTCGATCAGGCACTTTCACGCTACCGCCTGAAGGTGGATGCACTCAATATCGCAGCACTTGATTCATCTATAAGCGCACCAGCCAAAACAACTGAACCTGCGATGGTGGCGGTTGACATTACGCTAAGCGCTGATGCAAGCTCAAGCAAGCTATGACCATCAAGTTAAAAATAGTTCTCATCCTAATTGCTATAGCCGCATTTGCGTTGGGCGCAGTCACCTTCGCCCCCGCGCGATTGCTCGATGAGCCTGCCCGCGCGGCACTCGCGCCGCATGGCGAATTGACCAACACAGTCGGCACTTTGTGGTCAGGCAGCGGCATATTGGTGCTCGGCAAGCAAGTCAATGCACGCGGTATTAACGTGCCGATTACATGGCAATTTGTTCCCTCGTCTCTGTTCAGGTTGCGACTGGGATTTGATGTGCTTGCCAAATCCGATGCCATTTCTGGTGTTGCCAGAGCAGGCGTTGGTTTCTTCAATATCGATATCAGCAACGCCGACATCAATGTCGATGCAAGTTTTATTTCGGCATTCAATAACGTGATTTCTATTGCAGGGCCGCGTGGCACCTTGCGCTTAAAAACGAATAGCGGCGAGAGCGTAGCGTTCGGCTATCGCGGGCCGATTTCGGTCACGGGAAAGCTCAGTGCCCGCGCAGATAATCTTGCGCTACGCACCGTATTCGCACAGCCAGTCGGCAGCTATGATCTTAATATTATTTTTCGCGACAATTTGGCTGACTATAGTTTTGTGCAGTCGCAAGGTTTACTGGCTCTTGATGGTGGTGGTCAAGTGCAGTGGCTGCCGCGTCGCGAATTTGCCTATAACGGCACCGCAAAAGCATCTCTACAAGCACCGCTTTTATTTGCCGCCATTCTGCCGTTGGGCCGTCCCACGATAGATGGCCGAGTGCGCATCGATTACAAAGGCGGGTGGTAGATGAGTGCGGGTAGATGAATGCAGTGGCTGATGACAGGCACGACCAACCGAATATTGTAACCACAGCTTCCTATCATTCGCCGTGGTGGCTCACTGGCGCGCACGCACAAACTATTTACCCGCCACTATTTGCGCGCCGTCCCACGATGGCCTATCAACGCGAGCGCTGGGACACCACCCCAAACGGCAAGCCAGACGGGGACTTTATCGATGTTGATCGTGTCAAGGGTTTATCAACATCGCCGATGCTGGTGGTTTTTCATGGTCTGGAAGGATCATCACAAAGTATTTATGCACTCAATTTAATGGCCGAAGCCGAGGCACGCGGCTGGCGCGGAATGGTGCCGCATTTTCGTGGCTGTAGTGGTGAAATCAATCGGCTGCCGCGCGCTTATCATTCCGGCGATGCGGTAGAAATCGATTGGATATTGCGTCGCGTAAAAGCCGAGGCACCGGATCAGCCCGTGTATGTGGCCGCGATCTCGCTCGGCGGCAATGCGAGCCTGAAGTGGCTGGGTGAACAAGGCAGCGCTGCTACATCGGTGGTTGAAGCGCTGGCGGCTGTGTCTGCGCCGCTGGATTTAATGGCATCCGGCTCAGCGCTGGGACAAGGTTTCTGCAAGTTCTACAGCAAAATGTTTTTAACCACGATGAAAAAAACCGCACTCAAAAAACTGGAATTTCATCCCGGCATTTTTAATCGCGATGTGGTGGTGGCCGCAAAGACGCTGCGCGAATTCGACAACGAAGTAACTGCCCCTCTGCATGGTTATCGCGACACCGATGATTACTGGACGCGTGCATCTGCCAAACCCGGTCTCGCCAATGTGCGCGTTCCAACACTGGTCTTGAATGCGCAAAATGATCCTTTCTTACCCGCCTCCGTGCTGCCTAAAAAAGCCGAGGTCTCATCACATGTCACGCTTGATTTTCCCCGTCACGGCGGTCACGTCGGCTTTTTGTCAGCGCCCTTTCCGGGTTGCAGTAGCTGGATGCCGCAGCGTGTTTTTCATTTTTTTGAACGTGGAATATAAGGTGACGATACGCAACCAGCAGAACAATTAATTACTATCCCTCAATGACGGTATTCCCAACACCTGGTGTAAATGTGCAACAATAATTTATTACTGTAGGTCAACCCAAACCATGCGCGCCACAGCAAACATATGCTGACGCGGGAGTGTGAGAATAACAACAATGAAATTCAGTCTTGACCCACGCTCACTCTGGAAAACCTATTTTTCATCAGTAAACGCGGTTGTCCGCGCGGGTTTGGGCATTTTGATCGTCTCGGTTTTTACTGCGAACTATGTACGCGACGAGCCGCTGGATTTGTTTACGCGGCTGGAGTCCCTGGCGTATGACGCGAGACTGCGAGCGACCATGCCGGAAAAAATTGATCCGCGCATTGTTATTATCGATATCGACGAAAAAAGCCTTGCCGCCGAAGGGCGCTGGCCGTGGGGTCGCGACAAAATGGCCACGCTCGTCAAACAGGCATTCGACACTTATAAAATTAAAGTGCTCGGCTTTGACGTGATCTTCGCCGAGCCCGATGTCAGCTCAGGGTTGAGCGGTCTGGAGGCGCTGGGTAAATCATCGCTGCAATCCAATACCGCTTTTCAGGAAAAACTGGCTGAGTTGCGGCCTAAGCTCGATTACGATAATCAGTTTGCGGAAGAGATAAAAAAACATTCCGTGGTGCTGTCGTTTTCCGGCCAAAACAACTTTCAGGAAACCATCAACGATCTGGGTCTTGCAAGCCTGCCACCGCCGGTTTTTGAAGCGCGCGCATTCAAGCGCCAGCCCGACACGCTGGTTATAAACGGCTATAGCGGCAACCTCACCCAGTTCCAGGATAAATCGGCCGCCACCGGCCATATTCTGCCGATGATTGATTTTGACGGCGTGCTGCGACGCGTGCCGATGTTTGTGAAATATAAAAATGATTTCTACGAATCGATGTCTGCTGCCGTGTATCGCACCTATCTCGACAACGCGCCCGTCAAAGTCAGCATCCGTGATGACGAAGGTGACAAGAAAACGAAATTCAAACACACGCAAATCGGCGAGACACTCATCCCACTTGATGACGACGGTGCCGCACTGGTGCCCTATCGCGGCAACAGCCCCATGTTTCGCTATATCTCCGCGACAGACGTTATTCGCGGCAAGTTAAATCCGGGCGAGCTCGAAGGCAAAATCGCGCTGGTCGGCACTTCCGCGCAGGGGCTTTTCGATTTGCGCAATACGCCCGTGAGCGCCATTTATCCCGGTGTTGAAGTGCATGCCAACATGATTTCGGGTTATCTGGATAACTCGATCAAGCAATCTCCACCGTTTCAGATTTCAGTCAAAGTATTGATTATCCTGTTGATCGGTTTGCCGTTGGCGCTTGCCTTGGTCAAACTCAATCCGATCTGGTCAACCACCGCTGTGGTGGCGGCTGCTTTGCTGCTGCTCGCGGTTAATCTTTACTGGTGGCGCGCCAATTATGTTTTGCCGCTGGCGATTCCGCTGCTCATGATTGGCACGCTTTATTTGCTCAATATGGCTTACGGTTTTTTTATCGAGGCGCGTTCCAAACGCCAGATCACCGGGATTTTCGGCACCTATGTGCCGAAAGAGCTGGTCGAGGAAATGGCGAAAAATCCCGCCAACTATACGACGCAAGGTGAAAGCCGCGACATGACGGTGCTGTTCTCAGACGTGCGGAATTTCACCTCGATTTCGGAAGGGCTGTCGGCCAAGGAATTGACTGCGATGATGAATAATTATTTGACCGAAATGACGCAGACAATCCAGGGGGAGCGTGGCACCATCGACAAATATATCGGCGACGCGATCATGGCGTTTTGGGGCGCTCCGCTGCTGGACAAAGATCATGCCCAGCATGCGCTGTATTCCGCGATGGCGATGCAGCGCCGCATTCAAGAAATCGGTCCGGATTACATCAAACGCGGCTGGCCCAAACTTGAAATCGGGGTGGGATTAAATTGCGGCGTGATGAACGTAGGCGATATGGGATCGAGCTTTCGCCGGGCCTACACCGTAATGGGCGATGCGGTGAATTTGGCCGCGCGACTGGAAGGCCTGACCAAGGAATATGGCGTCGGTATTTTAGTGTCGGAAAACATCGTCAAAACCGTGCCATCGGTTGTTTATCGCGAACTGGATCGCGTGCGCGTCAAAGGTAAGCTGGAACCCATCGGCATCTATGAGCCAGTTGGCAAACAAGGCGAATTGAGCGAAGAAAAAATTGATCAAATTGATCGCTTCCATCGCGCCCTTGAGCACTATCGCGCACAACGCTGGTCTGATGCCGAGGCGCTGCTTGCAGCGCTCAGCCACGCAGAGCCCAAACGTAAAGCCTATCGCGTGTTTCTGGATCGTGTCGCCAATCTGCGCGCGCAGCCACCGGGACAAAATTGGGATGGGGTGTTTACGTTTGCGACCAAATAGACTGAATTTTTTCAGCCGTCTGATCGTCAAGTTAACACCAAAACCCCAGTATTTACGAGCATCTTTCGATGGAGAAGCCCGCTGATAACGGGGTTTTATCTGCGCCGATTTACCGATGGTCAAGTCTGATGCCGTGCGGTCTCAAGTTTTAAGTGCAACACCATAATATTGAACAGACAAAGAGGTGTTGGCCCGCGAACCAATCACATGGCTGACATCCATTTGTTTGGCATTATTTTTATATCGACATATCCCTCAGCATTTTTGAAGCATCACGGCTGGCGGTAAGTTGTGTGCCATCGCGCATATGAATTTGCAATTGCGATTGTTCATCGGCTTTCATCGAATCGACAAATTCCAGATTCACAATCGCGGATCGATGCACGCGCACGAACTTCGCGGCGTCAAGCCTGCCTTCCAGTTCCGAGATTGCGATCCGCACCAGGAAAGTTGTTTTGCGCGCGGCGATCAAAGTGTATTTCGAATCCGATTTCAGATATTCAATTTCATCCACCGCTAGCGGAAAAATGCGGCCACGGTCACGCACGAGGATGCGCGTGAGCGGCGCTTGATCGCGCGTGGTCGTTTCTCTGAGTGCATGCTGCAAATCTTCGCTGGATGTTTTCGCATCGATTTCAAACAGCCGCGCCACGGCCATGTCAAAACGCTCGCGTGAAAATGGCTTTAGCAAATAATCAACCGCATTTAATTCGAATGCCATCACCGCGTATTGATCGTAGGCGGTGGTGAATACAATTTCAGGCAAATGTGTTAGCCGCTTTACAACTTCCAGCCCCGTCATTTCCGGCATTTGAATATCCATCAGCACCACATCGGGCTTTAATGTGTTGATACCCTGCAAGGCTGATGCACCATCCGCTGCTTCACCGATTAATTGAAGCCTGTGATGCGCGAGAACCCAGTCGCGCAATGTCTCGCGTGCCAGCGGCTCGTCTTCGGCGATAAATACGGTTTTTGTTTTCATGATTTTATTTTTAAATTGGTTGGTTTTGCATGGTGGGAATCGCTATCTGCACATGAAATCCTGCTCTGGGTGCGGTCGCAATATTGAACGTCGCGCGGTCGCGATATTCCAGCTTCAGTCGTCGCTCTACCGTCCGCACGCCCAGGCCTTTCGATTCGCCAATCGCCGCCCATTCACAGCCGGGCCCATCATCGGTGACACCAATTAAAAGGCGATTCTGTGCTGGATCAAGCCTGGCGCTGATCGTCAAAATTCCCTCCTGCACGCGAGGGTTGAATGCATGTTTGATGCTGTTTTCAACCAACGGTTGCACGCTCAATGACGGCACCAAATGTGGTTTGGCGTTGTCATCAATTTGCCAGCTAACGCTCAGGCGATTGCCTAATCGCAACGCCTCCAGATCCAGATAATCGCGCACAAATTGCAGCTCATCTTCCAGCCTCACCATATCGACGCCGCTCTTTTCCGTCTCCAGCACATAGCGCAGCATGTCGGAAAATTTCAGCAGCGCGGTTTCGGCGGCCGTCGCATCTTTGCGCGTGAGTGCGATGATGGAATGCAGTGTGTTAAAAAGAAAATGGGGATTCAGTTTATTGCGTAGCGCAACCAGTTCAGATCGCATCAATAATGTCTCGGCTTGTGCGGTCGCAACCGCTTGCCTGCGCGCAGCCTCCACCGCGCGCACGGCGTGGAACACGCCAGCCACAACGGCGTACATCATCAATCCCCACATTCCCTGCCAGACAAAAAAGCTCTGGGCGGCCTGCTTGGCATTTTCAGGGCTAAAGAAATAAGTGGCAATCACAAATATGATGGCATGCCAGCTAATGACGAACGCCACCGCGGCCACCGTGTGAATCATCACCGTAAACATAGGCCCACTGCGCCGCCGGTTCAGCCAGCCCGTCAGTGGCCATACCAGCGCCAGCAGGAAAGGCGCAGTAGCCAGCGACCAAGCTGCGCCAATAAGCGCGTCAATAATCTGCAGCTCCCCTTTAAACACGGCATTGTTCTGCGTGGCCGCCGCATAGAAAAGCACTAATGGCACCCAGCTCGCCGCATACAAACTCCAGAACCGACGCATCAACTATCACCTGTTGAATTTCAATAATTGATTGTCGCGCAAGTTTCGGCAAAATAGTTATGGCGTGGTGCGAATTGAGGTTTTTTTGGTTTGAAACGTAAATCTAAGGCGAGTAATGATCACGTCTAAGCCATGTCTGATTTAAACTCACAATGCTTGAGATCGCGCTACAACTTGTCGGCAATGTCATTCAATCAACATCCGGGAGCTACATGCAACACATACTTCGTAGCGTCAATCAGTATTCCGCGTTTATCTTCATGGTGTTAGCCACTATCAGTTTTTCTCCGGCAGCTCAAAGTCAGCCTATAGTGAAGGCGGTTGCGCCGATTGAAGTCATGATCGTCGGCACCTATCACATGGGCAACCCGGGGCTCGATGTGAACAACGCGAAAGTCGATAGCGTGCTTACGCCAGAAAAACAAAAGCAGTTGGCGGCCGCAGTCAATCGCCTGGCGACATTCAAGCCTAATAAAATCGCGGTGGAGATGGTCGCCAAGCAGCCCGGCATGACCACTGATGATTTCGAAAAATTTATCACGGCCTCGTTGCTCACTGACGCAAACGAGATTACGCAAATCGGCTACCGACTTGCACATCAGCTTGGGCATAAAATTGTTTACGCGATTGATGAGCAGAGCGAGACAATTGATTATTTCCCCTACGAAAAGCTGAATGCATTTGCGAAGGCAAATAACCAAGGAAATCTGATGGCAGGCGGGCTTGAATGGGGGAAAGCAGTCACAGCGGAATTCGAGAAAGCCCAGAAAACCAAAACCGTCATACAACTATTATCGGATATTAACAAGCCGCAACGCGCCATGGGAGAGATGCGGACATTCTATTATCCGCTTTTGTCTGTCGGCGACCAAAAATCACAAATCGGCGCAGAACTCAATGCGGGCTGGTATCAACGCAACGCAAAAATTTTTGCGAAACTAAACTTGATTGCAAAGCCAGGCGATAAAATTCTGGTGCTTTACGGTGCAGGCCACAACTTTTGGCTGCGCCATTTTGTCAGCTTGATGCCAGGCTACAAGCTGGTTGACGCGGTGCCGTATTTAAAATGACGGGCCGTTATGCCTTATTTTGATACAACGTCAATTAGGCCTTCAGCAAATGCAGCTTCTCAAACTTGCCATGCAAAATCGGCGTTGCATTCCCGCCCCACCATTGCTCGATCACGGTCGCGTACAGGCTTCTGAAATCCACCGCATGCGCCAGATTGCCGCTGCCGTCCAATCGATTTAGTTGCGGCGCTTGTCCGTACAGACCGCCGATGACACGCCCGCCTGCTACAAAATGCGCACTGGCGGTGCCGTGATCGGTGCCACCGCTTTGGTTTTCTTTGGGGCGACGACCGAATTCGGAATAGGTCATCACCATGGTTGAATCCCAGCGATTCAGCTCGATCATTGCGGCCTTGAATGCGGCAATGCCTTCGGCTAATTCTTTAAGCAAATTCGCGTGCGCGCCGAGCTGGCCGGCGTGCGTGTCGAAACTGCCGAGTGTCAATCGAATTGTCGCCATGCCTGCATTGCTCGCGACCATTTGCGCGGCGGTACGTACCTGATTGCCAAATGCGCCTTTTGGAAATTCGGTTTTGAATTGATAGTTGGCATTGAGCTTTGATGCGGCGTGAACAATTTCGGCCTCCACCGACATGAGATGTTTTAATGCCGCGTTGCGCTCATCGACAAGCGGCTTGGCGAGCCTGGCTTGGCGCAAAAATTGTTGCGTGTCGCTAAGCGTGATCGAGCGCACGCCCACGCCCGATAGCGGCCCCATATTGCTTGACCCCACGATCACGCCATCGGCTGCAAATTGCCTCGGTGTTGGCACCGCTGCGAAGGTGCGCGCGAGCCAGCCTGCGTCCAGATACTCTTCACTTTTCGAAGCCGTATCCCAAATATCGATAGAGCGAAAATGCGACAGATTGGGTGCGGGATAACCCACGCCCTGCACTACCGCCAGCTCTTTATTTCTCCACAGCGCCATTAACGGGTCAAGGCTCGGATGCAGGCCTTCGCGATCTGAAATTTTCAGTGCCTGATCGCCTGCAATCGCAATCCTGGGACGCAATTGCGCATAGACCGGATCGGTGTACGGGATCACGGTATTCAAGCCATCGTTAGCGCCTTTCAACTCAACCAGCAGCAGCAAATTACGATAAAGTGAATTGACTTCAGTAACGGCTGGAGCGGCCCACGCAACACCGTTGAACTTGCCCACCAACGGCGCACCCGCCGCCAAAATACTTGATGCCAGAAAATGTCGCCGATTCATTATTATTCTCCTAAATTTTTTTCGTTATTCGCAGTGACTTATTTCAATTGGTATGCAGGATCAGCTACTAGCTGTCGCGCCCAGTCAGCTGGATTGTCCGAGACTGGTTGCGGGGTTGATTGTGATGCGGCCTGTGGTGCGATTGCTAACAACACTTGTGTCATATCCTGCTTCGCGGTGACACCACGTTGCTCAACAAAATGGTGCGACCATGCATCCAGATTCCATTTGATTCCCCCCATGGATCGCTCCATCTGCCGAGCCATGCGGCCCTCTTTGCCGGGTGGGCCTTGACTAGGCTCACCTATTCTGGCGGCCATATTGGCCATATTGTTCATATCGTTCGTATCGTTCATATCGTCCATATCGTTGATTTGACGCACCGTCACTTCCATTCTGTCCTCGTTGCGAAACAAACGATCCAGCAATTGTTTGCGCCCGAGTAAAGTCGCGGTGTTGATCCAGGCTTCGCCGCCCGGCCAGCCGCGCACACTGGGCGGCGCAAATACGTTCTGGCCCAACATCGCCGCCGTGAGCACAAACGGTCTGAGGCTCTGCGCTTCAATCTCGAATGTTTTTAACGTACCAACGACAAATTCAACCGGCGACTTAATCAGCGTTGCACGATTATCCATTGCGTAAAACGCATCGCTTGATAACATCACGCGCATCAGCTTACCGATGTTGTAGTCGCTCTCCTTGAAAATCGCGGCCATGCGCTTCACTTCTTTTTCATCCGGCTCAGGCGAAACAAATTCACGCCACAATTTTCGCGTGATGAATTGTGCGGTTTCAGGGCGCGCCAAAATCAGATCAAGCACCTGATCGCCTTCAAAATTACCGGTCTTGCCGAAAATGGTTTTATAGCTGTAGTCATGAATGCCGCGGCGAAATTTGAATTGACCCGTCTCGCGATCTAGGCTCCAGCCGGTGAATGCACGCGCCACTTCCTTGATATCTTTCTCGCTGTAATTGCCCTCGCCCAAAGTGAATAATTCCATCACTTCACGCGCAAAGTTTTCGTTCGGCGCATCCTTTTTGCTATTCGCACCATCGAGATAAAGCAGCATCGCTGGATCGCGCGCCATCTCATGCAGCAGGCTGGAAAAATTACCCAGCGCATTACGGCGTAGCAAAATATTTTGTCGATAAATAAAGCCGCCAAAACGAACCTTTAACTGGCTGGTCGCGAAATGGTTATGCCAGAACAGCGTCATTTTTTCAGTCAGTGGCGATGGCGTATTCAGCATTTCGCGAAACCACCAATCGCGTAGCTCAAGGGTTCGTTCGTTATTGAGCTTCCGCTCATCCTGAACTTCCTCTCGCGACATATTTTGTCGTCTGCTAGGCGACAGCGGCGGCTCGTTCACCCATGGCAGCGGCGGCGTAATGGCAATGGCAGTGGTGACCGCACCTTTCACCAATTGATCCGCCGCTTCGGCGCGCGAGAGTTTCGCGAATGTTTGAATATCTGCAGCAGTGGCGGCAAAGCCCGTGCGACTAAGCAGATGGCGGGCCGCATCGGTGCCCATGGATAAGTCCGCCGCCCGCACCGTATTTTGCGAGATAAAAAAGGCCAGTGCGCATGACGTGACCACCACCAGCATGTATCGCCACAAGACCGGAAATGCTTTTTTCATATCGTAAGCTTTCATCATCAATAATCAACGGCTAAGGTTGTTTAGCCATACGCGCCTTGTGCACCACCTCATGCGCCGCCGTAAGCTCTTCCTTGCTCAAATAGCCGTCGCCATTGGTATCAATGCGGTCAAAATTTTTGGCCAGCTTGGGATGCGATGCGGCTTCTGCGCGACTAATTTTGCCATCGCGATCCGTATCCATTCTTGCCATGTGCCGATCATGCATTTTCTCTTTTGCTGCTTTCATTTCGTCTTTGCTCAACACACCGTCTTTGTTGGTATCGAGCTTGTCGAACATCTTGACCAGCCTAGGCCTTGCGGCAACTTCATCACGGCTGATAACGCCGTCGCCGTTTTTATCCAATGCCGCAAAACCATGACCTTTCATGGCGGCGGGTGGTGCTGATGCAGCAGCAGACGTAGTCTGCGCAAAAGCATTGAATGTGGCGGAAGTGCCCAACACGGTTAAGATACTGAAAACAAATTTTAATAATTTCATGGTGCGCTCCATAAGTAAGTGATTTAATCGTTGTTACTGTTGACTCGGCTAAGTGCTGTAGCAGCGCTTTGAAAACTGCGCATTAAAAAACCAAACCTACAACGACAAGATACCCAAATCAACGCAGTAAAGTGTTTCGGGTTACAGCCTCTCAGTAACGTGGTGTAACCGAATGCCCAATTGCAGGCTTTTAATAACATTTACTTACAACTGGCTTCAACATTGGTGCTTTCGCAGGTCAGAACTTGCCTAATATCGAACCTATGACAAATAACATTCCCCCCCGCCATCGCATTCTCGTTGTTGATGATGATTTACGTCTTCGCGATTTACTGAAACGTTATTTAACCGAGCAAGGCTTTGCCGCCGATACCGTGCCCGATGGCTCGGCGATGGAACGCGCGTTCACCCGTAATCGTTACGATCTGGTGGTGCTTGATGTAATGCTGCCAACCGAAGATGGTTTCGCGGTGTGTAGAAGATTGCGCGGCTCGGCGGGCGCTGAATCCAATATTCCAATCATCATGCTCACCGCCAAGGGTGATGATGTGGATCGCATCGTCGGTCTTGAAATGGGTGCAGACGATTACATTGCTAAGCCATTTAATCCGCGTGAACTGGTGGCACGAATTAACGCTGTGTTGCGCCGCCAGGCACCATTGGCGGCACCGGGTGCGCCGAGTGAGACGGATGAAATTATTGAATTCGGGGCGTTCAAATTAAATCTCGGCACGCGCGAACTGACCAAAGATAACGCAGCGCTTGGCATGACCACCGGCGAATTTGGCTTGTTAAAAGTATTGGTGCAGCACGCGCGCTCACCTCTATCGCGCGACAAGCTCACCGAGCTGGCGCGCGGTCGTGAACACGATACCTTTGATCGCGCCATTGATGTACAGGTCTCGCGGCTGCGCCGACTGCTCGGCGAAGACCCGAGCAATCCGCGCTATATACAAACGGTGTGGGGACTGGGTTATGTGTTTGTCCCTGATGGCAAAAAACACGCTTAGGAATTCCGACTGCACATCATGAGCCTCATTCCGAAATCGTTGCTCGCCCGCATTGTACTGGTGATTCTGGTTGCGCTGATTGCAAGCCAGATCGTATCGGTTTTACTGTTTCGCTATTACACCAATGCGCCGCGCGTGCAACTCATTGCGATTGGCTTCATGACCCAATTGCGCACGGTTCGCACCGCACTCGAATCGATTCCGCCGGATCAGCATCAGGAATTTATCAAGCGTCTGCGTGAAGAGCGCGGCATTCGTGTGGTGCGTCCGCGCACCGACGAGCCACTGGAGCTGGCACCGGATTTTCCAGTGCTGCGCATTGTTCGTCAGCGCTTGAAAAATGATTTTGGCGATGATGCCGATTTTTTCATTCGCCCACGCAATAAGCCGGATGCGCCCGAAACCTTTGTCGCAAAAATATCCGCCGCTGGCTCACCGTTCTGGGTGGTCTTTCCACGCAATCATCTAGTGCAGCAGGATTTTTCCTGGGCCTGGGCTGGATGGGGCGTATTCGGCGGCTTGCTCGCACTCGCGGGTGCCGTGTTTGTACTGGGGCGTGTCAATCGCCCGCTTCGCCAGTTAGCCGATGCGGCGCGTCAATTCGGACAGGGGAAAAATCCTGAACCGGTTGCCGAAATCGGGCCTTCGGAAGTTCGCGCGGTATCGGTCGCGTTCAATCAAATGCGTGAAGACCTGGCCACCGTTGAACGCGAGCGCGCAACGTTTTTAGCTGGCGTCTCGCACGATTTGCGCACCCCACTTTCGCGTTTGCGGCTGGGCATTGAAATGTTGCCGGCAGATAAAACAACGCGTGATGATCTGGAAAAAGATATTGAAGATATCAATGATGTGATCGAGCAATTCATGGATTTCGCGCGTGATGAAAGTCGCGAATCGCTGGCACCGGTTGACGTAAACGCGCTGGTACGCGATGCCGCCAATCGCGCCGAAAGATCAGGGGCCAAAGTTTCGCTTGAGCTTGGCCCCGTACCTTCTGTGAAATTACGTGCCATGGCGGTTCGCCGTGTACTGGGAAATCTGATCGACAACGCCGTGAAACATGCGGGCCCGGACATTACCGTGCGCACCGCAAAAAATAACAACGAAATTTTCCTCTCCGTGCTGGATCGCGGCGCCGGCATTCCAGCTGCTGATATAGAGCGTTTGAAGCAGCCTTTCACGCGCCTTGATGCCGCCCGCAGTGGCGCGTCTGGCGCAGGATTAGGTTTGGCCATCGTTGAGCGCATCGCCAAAATTCACGGCGGCGCGTTACAGCTTTTGCCACGCGTGGGTGGCGGGCTGGAGGCGCGGGTGACGTTGATGGTGGAGCGTGGCTAAGCGGCGCGAATAGCCGAAATGGTAATGCTC
>JANXWW010000100.1 GCA_025350945.1 Burkholderiales bacterium | reverse complement strand
ATCCCGAACAGGACCGTGAAACGACGTAGCGCCGATGATAGTGCGGTATACCCGTGCGAAAGTAGGTCATCGCCAAGACCCATCTGTAAACACAACGCCCCCTCTCCATCCGAGTCGGGGCGTTTTGCTTGGCGAAGCGCTATCAAAAAACCAATCTCAACCGATGCGGCGAAACGAGTGCAGCGCCTATCCGCGAACACCTCCAGCCAGTTTGCTGCCGACGTCGCCGTCAAGACTCAACTTTGGTTGTAACTCAACTTTGGTTGTAAATTAAAATCCATGTCGCCCCGCAACCGCTTATCAACAACCATCCGGTAATAACATCTCATCATGAGTGTCACACCTAAAAAAATCCTCAACGAGGTTTTCGGTTACGTCGAATTTCGTGGTGCGCAGGCAGAAATCGTGGATCGAGTTATTAACGGTGGTGATGCGCTCGTCCTCATGCCCACTGGCGGCGGGAAGTCGCTCTGCTATCAAATTCCGTCCATGATTCGTGATGGCGTGGGTATCGTTATTTCACCACTCATTGCCTTGATGCAAGATCAAGTGGATGCGCTGTTACAGGTCGGCGTTAAGGCAGCGTTCCTGAACTCTTCGCTTGATGTAAATGAAGCCAGAAAGGTCGAGCAGCAATTACGAAACGCGGAACTCGATTTGCTTTACGTCGCGCCAGAAAGATTATTGACGCCGCGTTTTCTTGATTTACTTTCACAATCAAAAATTGCCTTGTTTGCGATTGATGAGGCCCATTGTGTTTCGCAATGGGGTCATGATTTTCGCCTGGAATATCGCGAATTGACGATACTGCATGAACGCTTTCCCGACATTCCACGCATTGCTCTGACGGCGACGGCAGATGCGCTGACACGCCGTGAAATCATCGAGCGATTATCGCTGGCTGATGCAAAGCAATTTGTATCGAGTTTTGACCGGCCCAATATTCGCTATTCGATCACACAAAAAACAGATGCAAAAAAACAGCTACTTGAATTTCTGGCTGATCATCGTGCTGAGGCCGGTATTGTCTATTGCCTGTCACGCAAGAAAGTTGAAGCAACCGCCGATTGGCTGTGCGGGCGCGGATACACCGCTTTGCCCTATCATGCGGGCCTGGATGCTGCCACGCGCGCCACTCATCAAAAAAGATTTTTACGCGAGGAAGGCGTCGTCATAGTTGCGACCATTGCCTTTGGCATGGGCATCGACAAACCGGATGTACGTTTTGTGGCGCATCTTGATCTGCCTAAAAGTGTTGAAAGCTATTACCAGGAAACAGGACGTGGCGGACGTGATGGCGCGCCCGCTGATGCGTGGTTAGCCTACGGATTAAGCGACGTCGTGAGTCTGAGCCAGATGATCGAAAACTCAGATGCGCCGCAGGAGCGAAAGCGGCTGGAGAAACAAAAGCTTGACGCCTTACTCGGCTTTTGCGAAACCATTCAGTGCCGCCGTCACACGCTTTTGCATTATTTCGGCGAGCACTATAAAAATATTTGCGGTAACTGCGATAACTGCCTCAATCCACCGAAAACGTGGGATGGCACGGTCGCTGCACAAAAAGCGCTTTCTTGCGTATTCAGAACGGGCCAACGATTTGGTGCCGTGCATTTAATTGATGTATTGCTCGGCAAAAAAACCGAGCGTGTTTCGCAATTTGGTCACGATCAACTCACTGTATTCGGTGTCGGAAAAGATCAAAGCGAAGGTCAGTGGCGCGGTATTTTCCGCCAGCTTGTCGCGATGGGTTTACTACAGGTTGATATGGAAGGCTTCGGTGGTTTGTCACTCACGGAGACCAGCCGCGCGGTGCTAAAAGGTGAGCGCAATATCACCTTGCGCCAGGAACAAGACGCACCGAAAAGATCACGACAAACACGGGCGGTGGATCGTGCTGGTATATCGGACACAAAGAAAAACAGCGTAGAGATATCGGAGATTGATGAACCACTTTGGCAGGCATTACGCGCAGCACGAATGGCGATTGCGAAAGAGCAGGGCGTGCCACCATACGTTATTTTTCATGACGCCACGCTGCTGGAAATCTTACGTTCTAAACCGCAGACTACGAGTGAGATGGCAAATGTCAGCGGTGTGGGTACGATGAAACTTGAGCGCTACGGCCGAGCATTCATCAAAGTGATCGCTGATTTTTAGTGTCGGACTTTTCAATGTACAGTCAGCGTACTGTTGCAGCGGCACCCGGGACATTTACAGTAATTATGTTACGCGCACTTTCTATGCGCACAAATTCATTAATATCATCCAGCACAGTTTGTCCATCGCGAAAAGGTGCCGCGAGTGCGGTCACGATCTTCACATGACCCATGCCAACGTAATATTTCTCCTGAACACGGCCATTTAATTCGCGAATCCGCGCAGAAAAATTTTGAGTATTTTTTAAAGCCACCACGGTGTCGGCATCGCCTGCCAGCAAAAGTGTTGCCGGTGCATTGCCGCGCGCGTAGCGGATCGGCTGTGAAAGTGCTTGTATCTCGGCTGATGGAAAAATTTCTTTGAGGCGCGCGCTAGTGAGCGGCAAGAAATCATAAGGGCCCGCTAAACCAATAAAACCGCGAATTGACGCGCTGTTTAATTTTTGCGTGGCCAGCCAGGTTTGATCAAACGCCAGCATGGCCGCAATATGCGCGCCTGCTGAATGCCCCGCCACGAAAATATTGTTTACATCGCCACCATATTTTTCGATGTTATCTTTCGTCCATTGAAAAGCACTGGCACCGTCATTTAAAAACTCGGGATAAATGACTTCAGGATATACGCGGTAGTCAGGAATGACCGCAATAAAGCCTTTCGATGTCAGTGCTTCGGCAACAAAAAGATAAGAATCTTTTGAGCCCGAATCCCAACTTCCGCCGTAGAAAAAAACGATCACTGGGCGTTTGGCAGGCGTCGCTATCGTGGCTTTAGTAGCTGTCATAGCAGGAACGTAAACATCAAGCTGCTGGCGGTTAAGCGTGCCATAAGCGATATTGCGCGTGGCTGTCATGCCATCGGTCGGTACCAACGCATTCAGTATGCCCGCTGGCGAACACGCGGCAAGTAATGCAGCAACAAAGATTGCGCAACTCGTTGTAAAAAAACGTTTCATAAAAATAAGCGCTCAAAAATAAAAAATAAGGTGAACAACCACAATAACAAAAAATATTTTATAGAAAATATGACGAGCAATCATGTTGTCTGGATGCGCTTGGGCATTTATGCGCGTGGAGATGCTTCTCACGCCCATAGTGGGTTAAAGTGCGCCATGACTACAAAGACCGCATCAAAATCGCCTGTGCCCACGGAATCGAGCGCTACGAAAACCAAATCACCACCAGGCCCAACGTTGCTGGCGAGCTGCCGTGCTGGTTTTGAGCCGGAAGTGATTGCCGAGTGGACTGATCTTGCCGGCGTAGCACCTGTGGCGGTTACGGCTAAAGCAAATAGCAGCTTCGTCAGTGCCACCTTTGCGCCCAATCACGCAAAAATGGTGGCGAATACGTTACGACGTGCGCAGATATTTGCCCGCACCGTTATTTCTGCGGATGCCGAGCCGATAGTGTTGGGCTTGCAAGACCGCGTCGCGCCGATTGTCGAGGCCGCGCGTATATTCATGACGCAACGTAGCATCTCATCCATCTGCGCAGTCTGGATCGAGTTTCCCGACACCAACGATGGGAAATCGCTAACCAAACTCGCTGGCGCGCTCACGTCGCGCGTTGAAGAAAAGTTGAGTGAGTTGGGGCTCTTGAACGAGGCTGCAGCCAGACGCCTTCACGTGTTTCTATCGACCAAGCAGGAGGCACGCATTGGCTGTGTGGAGATTGATGCAGCGTCGGCTTCACCGTGGCTATTGGGCATCCCACGCCTGCGCATGCCCAAAGATGCGCCAAGTCGCTCGGCTGCAAAGCTCGCCGAAGCCATTCATTACTTTTTTGGTGATGATGACGAACGCATGTTGCAGCCCGATATGCGTGCCGTTGATCTGGGGGCTGCACCGGGCGGCTGGACGTGGCAGTTGATTCATCGCGGCCTGAACGTGATTGCGGTCGATAACGGGCCGATGAAAGGCGAGCTGGTTGATAACGCCATGGTGCGGCATTTGCGTGAAGATGGTTTTCGTTATTTGCCGAAAAAACCAGTCGACTGGATGGTGTGCGATATCGTCGAAAGCCCGTCACGCATTGCCACGCTGGTGGCGAAATGGATTGGCGAGGGTTGGGCGCGTCACGTGATTTTCAATCTCAAACTGCCGATGAAAAAACGCTACGCCGAAGTCGAGCGTTGCCGCGCAATTATTGAAGAAGCGCTGGAGGAAAAATTGGGCGAGAAGAGTCGTCGCATCGAATTGCGTTTCAAGCATCTTTATCATGACCGTGAAGAAGTCACTGCGTATTGCGGCCAGCCGCCACGACCAAAGTAATGATGTTTCTGCCATTGATAAAAACGGCACCATCAGGTGCCGTTTTTTTATTTCACACTAAATCTATTGCCGCTGAAAATTGACTTCCGTGTCATAGGTGCGGCCATCTGCGCCGGGATTAAATTTCCAGCGTGATAGCGCACTTGTGACGGAACGATCAAAGACCCGCAATGGACGTGCTTGAAGAATCGTAACATTGGTCACATCACCGGATGCGCTAATGGTGAGACGGGCTCGCACGGCGCCGGATTCGACGCCCTGACGTGCGGCATCACGCGGAAATTCCGGTTGTTCGCGAGCGACCACGCTCACGATCGGCGATGCTTCTTGCGTTGGCGCAGGTCGTGAAGTGGGCGGTGCAGTTGCGACTACGACTGGTGCAGGCGTCGTCGCAGGCTCAGCCGCTTTGGGCTGAGGTGCTGAAACGGGCGGCGGGGTCGCGGCGGCAGGTGCAGCCCCTAATAAACCGCTGGGCGCAAGGGTAGGCGCAGGTACAGGCGAAGTTGCTGCCGCAATCTGTGTCGTTGCATTACTGGTGTCGGCTTTGCCAGAAGCACCTTTGGCGTCTACTGTTGCTGTTTTCGCGGTTGCGTCTTTCGTATTAGCGTCTTTTTTCGGCGGCTCAACCGGCGGTGCGGTCTCTTTAATTGCCTTTAGATCGGTCATGTAATCGACGGTTTTGCGCGGCACATAAAAATCAGGCACCGACTGCTGACGTTGTTCGGCAGATTTAAGGCGTTCGGCGGTGGTTGGACCCAGATCTGTTTTTTGGCATGCGGTCAGCAAGGCAATGAACGCTAACAGACATGCTGTAGAGATTGAATGCGAATCCTGACTGGATTGAAAACAGTTTTTCATGTTGCTCCCTAGGAAAAAATGCACAAAACAAATAAGTTTCCCGCTATTGCTGCGGAAATACTGAAGCACTTACGTAAAGCAGTACTTGATTATTGCACCGAGAACAGGGTCTTGTGTGATAAAAATTAACGCTGAAAAAAAATTAACGAAATCTGATGCCACCTACTTTATGTCAATATCCCCACCTTTTACAAGTAGGAACGTTCAACGTCCAGCGCGTTCCAAAACGGTGTACATCGCAAACAGATTGGTATCCGGATTATCGATGGTCTCATTTTTTTCGTTCTTGTCCCATTTCAACGCGCGCGCAATTTTGCGGATGGCCGCATTGTCTTCCGCTTCAAACGCGAGCACCTTGAGGCCTGCTTTTTCATATTGTTCGCGGGTGAAAGGCGAGCGTCCATCAGCGAGAGGTTTGTAAACTTCTTTCGGGCCCGACGGCGTTGGATATAAATTGTAAATCACGATCTTGCCGCCGGGATTAAGCGCATTCGCCAGCGTTTTTAAAAATACATCATCAGACACGCCCAAATCGATGAGCTGGCGCTTGTCGGCTTTACGTTCGGGTTTAAGATAGCCGCGCTTCAAGGTATTTTTCGAAAAAATAATGTCGTAGCCCTGACCGACGCGCGTCACCATCGCAGCGTCTTTGGGATAGTAACCATGCGCCAGAGTAACGCTGCCTTTACCGCTGAATATGCTGCGTCCACGACCGGCTGCAGGCGACACCGCGCCTTGATCGAGCGCATCACTATAAAGAGCATCAAGATAACTATCCGGGTCAATGCCCGTCACGTTAGCGCCCAAGCTCGCCAACAGCCGCAAATGGCCGATCGAACCATAACCAAAATCGAGAATGCGTTTGCCCGCCACATCGCCCACGCCCACTGAGGTCGCGATATCCAGCGCCCGAAAAAACGCCAACGGCGAGCCGTACTTGGTGTAGTAATAACGGTAATCATCAAGCTCGGTTTTATTTAGTTTTATGCGAGTCTGATCAGGCAAATCCGCAAACTCTCGAGGCGAATAATATTCGCGCGTCATTTCGTTTACATAGACAGTGCGCGGTGCCACACCGGGCAGACTATCAGTAGCACTCAAAAAACGTTTGGCAAGATCAGATTGCGCCAGCGGCATTAATGCGTTCGCCTCATCGATCAAGCGGCGCACGGTGGGTGATGTTGTCGCAGCACGTGGCGCGTCTGGTGTCGCGCGCGGCAACACGCGGCCATCAGGCGAGCGCAACCCGGGCGCACTCGCGCAGCCCGCGACAAGTACAATCACCAAGCACATTAACCACGACAGGCTGGGGACTCGATTTGTGGTTATTGCTGAAAAAAATTTCATTTTAAAACCATTCAGAAAGCGCGATCAAGGGCTCATCATAAGGCACAAACGTGGTGATATTTCAACTGTGAAAGATTGGCAACACACTCTCAACAGGGTACAGGTCGCGGTATATAAACCCCAATACCGGAGCGGCGTTTGAAGCATTTTATGCCTAAACGCCGCTCCAGTGCTGGTGTTTTATTTTTAATTTGAGAAGAAGCGCTATGCAGTTGCCTACACCCGCCGAATCGTACATACCGTGTCATACCAGCCCTGCATGCCCACCAGCGGTGCAGGTTGTATTGGCAAAATCGCGTTGATGTTGTAACCCGCACCGGTGCCGCCTTTCGCTGGGTCCCACCAGATATCTTCGTCGAGATCGGGATCATCGTCGATGATATTGGTGTTCCACGCGGGGATGGCCTGTTTCTTCTTTTTGCCATTAGTGGCGGTGGCAGCGCGGCCGTGCCACATATTGCCGAGCGTGTTTGATACCGCTAAAACCTTCGGGTGAATTCCCTCGGTGACATACGCGGGAATGAGTGCTGTGCCCAACACATCGCCGCCATCTTTCATCGCGTGGCCATGCGCGCGGTAAGTCGTAATCTCCACCATGTCGCCGGTTTTGATGCCAAACTTTGCTGCCGTATCCGCGTTAATCCACATCGGATTGTGATGCACAATTTCGGTCAGATATTTTTGACTCGCGGTGCGGCCCTGCGTGTGCACATTCCATTTGAACGTCACCAGATGCAGCATGTCGGGCGTCATTTTTTCAATGGATGGCACCGGGAAATATGTGGGCATTCCCTTGCCGCCATCTTCAGTAAAACCACGTTCTTTCGCAGCCGCTTCGATGTCTTCGTGATAAATCGAAAATTTGCGCGACGGCGTTAAAAATCCGCGCCGCGCTTTTCCATTCGCCATGATGCCAACCACGCTCTCTTTGCCGTCCGCCGCTTTTTTATAAATGCACTGCGTGGCTTCATCGACGCGCGTATCTTTTATTTCATCCGGCTTTAATTCCCAATTGAAAAGATCATAGTATTTTGGCTTCGACATATCCTGCCACACGCCGTGCTTCACCATGTAGGCGAAACCATCTTCACCCATTTTTTTGCCTAAGGCTTCGCAGCGCAGCTTGATCCATTCTTCATGATTTTTAAACGCAAAATATTTCGCCGTTTCTGGCGATACGCGTTTCGCAATTTCAATCAGTGAATCGACAAAGCTCACGCACTCCGCGGGAGGCTCTACCATCGGCTGGCGCAGCGTGACGTAATCGCGCAGCTCCATATTATTTCGCGTATCAAATCCCCAGCGCTCCATGTACGTCGCATCCGGAATAATCATGTCCGCGTAATGCGCCGTTTCGGAATAGACCACATCCGAACACACATGAAACGGAATCAGCTTTTCATCTTTCAGCACATCTACTGCCAGGCTGCGACCTTCCGGCCAGGTGAGCGGTGCTGCAAGCGTATAGCTCATATAAACCTGAACTTTGCCGCGGCCTTCTTGCAGATATTTATAAACAATCTGCCCGACTTTCATGCGCTGCCATTTATTGGCGAGCGGCCATTCGGGCGGATTTTCAATCACGCTTTTTGCCGTTGGTGCAGGTGGAATCGGTTTCGGCTGGGGGAATACTTGTGGTGGCACGCGCGTTGGCTCGACCGTGTAGCAATAGCCGCCAGGCTTACCGATAGAGCCGACGATGGCGTTCAACATCACAATCGCACGATCAGCATTAAAGCCGTTGTAATGTGCGCCACTGCCACGATTGGTAAATGCCGCCACTGCGGGACGTGCCTTGGCAAATTCGAGTGCGACGCGTTGGATATCCGCTGCATCCAGCCCCGAAATTTTCGCCGCCCACTCGGGCGTGTACGGCTTTAACCACGCCTTCAAATCATCTGCGTTTACGTTGCTCCACGTGTCTAAAAACGCGCGGTCAAATTCGCCTGCTTCCATAATCGCGTGACACATCGCAAGTGCTACCGCACCATCACTACCCGGAATCGGCGCGTACCATTCATCACTTCTGCCTGCGGTGTTCGACATTCGCACATCGAATGTCACCAGTTTCGCGCCATTATCGTAGCGACCTTTGATGATGCGCTTTGCCGCATGGATCGCGCCCTGATGCGCCTCGTAAAAATTCGAACCGAAATTTAGAATATATTTACTGCGCTCAAAATCGGCACTTTCCCAATCGGTCTCGCCGAGCGAAACATAATTGGCCGCGCGCTTGTTCGATGAGCAAATCGCGCGATGATTAAACAGTGACGGCGAGCCAATCGCGTTCAAAAATCGATTCATTTCCTCGGCCAATCGAGAGCGGCCAATATGAATCGCAACTTCTTCGGGCTTGCCTTCAGCAACCGCTTTGCGAATCCGCGACGCGATTTCGGTATACGCCTCATCCCACGAAATGCGCTGCCATTTTCCTTCACCGCGTTTGCCAACGCGCTTTAACGGATACAACAATCGCTCCGGATAGTTGTTGATCGTCGGCCCCGATTGGCCTTTTGCGCACAGCGATCTTCCGTTGTTCGGATCTTCCGGATTGCCGGAAACTTTCACCAGCTTGCCATCGATCACGTAGCCCTGAATACCGCACACCGTCGAGCAATTCAGGCACACGCCTTTTTTGATTACGGCCTTGCTGTAATCATTTTTCAAGCGGCCTTTGCCATTCGGGCGGCGTACCGATTTCCGTTGGCCATATACATCTTTTTTGGCGTTCCAGAAGAATGCATTCGCATCTTCAGCGGTCAGCAAAATAGTTTCGCCCAGCGCGAGCGTGGAAAGCGCGGCCAATCCTTGCTTCAGGAAAATACGGCGATCTTTGTTTGCAGAATCACTCATGCGGCATCGCCTTTCTTTTTGGTCCCCGGTGCGGCCATTGTCACATTGCTGGTCACATCCACCTTCGCCCACATCACCCGTTTTTTCTTCGGAAATTCTGGCTGCAATTGTGTCCACGTTTCAATTTCATAACTATATGGATCGTGCACACGACCCTTGGGAATTTTGGCTTCCATTGCCACTTCGTGACCGCGATACGAAACGGATGGTTTGGTATTTTCTTCGGGCTTTAACACTTTGGTTTCCGCACCATAGCGCGTCATGAAAAGTGAATAGGGCGATTTCGGATCGTTCGCATCACCAAAATGAAATACGTCCGCCGGGCAGGTTTCCACACACGCCGGATCCATGTTGTAAGCCAGTCGATGCGAGCAAAAATCACATTTGTCCGCCACATCATTTTCATCGCAACCAATGGCACCATAAGGGCAGGCTTTTTCACAGGCACCTTCGTGATCACATTTATCGGGATCGATTTTGATAATGCCATCTTCAGATTTAAAGATCGCTTTGGTTGGGCATGCTTTCAAGCACGGTGCATCTTCACATTGCATGCACAACGTCGGTAAAAATGATCGTCGCGTCTTGGGAAATTTGCCCGTATCCCAGTAATAAACCTTGGTGCGAAATCGCGCCAGCGGCACATTATTTTCAACCTTGCACGCGACCGAACAGGCGTGACAACCAATACAGCGCTCAACATCCAGCGCCATTTTCCAGCGCGGTGTGGTGGCCGGTTTAGTAACGCTCATGCACGCCTCCTGCCACAGATAAGCATGATTGAACAGCATTCAATGTGGAGCAAATTACTTTTCGTGTGCGGGACGAGCTTGGAATTATCATGATAGCCTTTTTGAAGTGGGTGACCGTAGCGCTGATGCCGGGGTTTATGAATCGTTATACTCACAAACGCGCATCACTTTTACTTCGCAGTTATCTTATATCAACTTGCATTGAGTAAAATACATATCGACTTCATACCGCTGATGCGAAACATTATTCTGCTATGCATTTCATTCCTAAAGTTAGATGATGAAGCCCGTTAATCATAAAAAATTTTTTCGTAATTTGGCCGGAACGTCAGGCCACAGCGCGAAGTACGAAGTGCTACGCGGATGTGGTGAAAGGAGATAGGCAAATGAAAGCGTTACCGCATGACGATTTGATCAAAACTCTTAAGGAACGATTCGCAAAAAACATGCGGCGGCATGCAAGACTCGATTGGGAATCGGTGCAAACGAACTTGCGGCGAGCTCCAAAAAAACTGCAAGCGCTCAATGAAATGGAACGCAGCGGTGGAGAGCCGGATGTGATTGGGCGTGACGAGACAACGGGTGAAATTATTTTCTGTGATTGCTCTCCTGAAAGCCCTGCGCATCGTCGCAGTATTTGCTATGACCGAAAAGCCCTTGATGCCCGAAAAGAAAACAAGCCCAGCGGTAGCGCTGTCGAATTGGCATCCGCAATCGGTATCAAAATGCTTACCGAACAACAATATCGACAGCTACAAGAGTTGGGTGAGTTCGACAGGAAAACGTCAAGCTGGATAGAAACGCCGAGCGAAATCAGAAAACTGGGTGGCGCGCTATTCTGTGATCGTCGCTATGACCATGTGTTCGTTTATCACAATGGTGCCGAATCGTATTACGCCGCCCGCGGTTTTCGTGGTCGGGTAAATGTTTAGTTTTTGAAATCATCGAAGGCCTGGCGCAAATGATTGAAGGATCGTGTCTGTGTGGCGCAGTGCGTTGGCGGTTTGATGGCCAGCCGGACGGTGCCACCGCGTGCAACTGCACCGCGTGCCGACGCTATGGCGTGCTCTGGGCATACGACTACGAAAATGAAGGCATCAAGGTTTCCGGCACCACGCGCGCATATGTGCGAGACAAGGCCCTTGAGTTCCACTTTTGCCCGGCTTGTGGTTGCATGGCTTTTTGGCGCGGATTGCGCAAAGATGAAGAAGGGCGCATCCGCATCGCTGTGAACCTGCGGCTTGCGGAGCCTGCCGCCGTGGCACAAATCCCCATTGACCATTTCGACGGGCTCGATACGTTTGACGACCTGCCGCGAGATGGTCGCTGTGTTGCTGATTATTGGTTTTAGGGTGCGGGCTGCTGCATCCGTGTGCTGGATGTAGAAAGCATTTATCGCTCCTTCTTATCAAGTAAGTTGTCGCGCACAGGAATTCCGCGCATGGATGCTTTGGAAGACAAGCCGTGGGAACTTCGAGAATTTGCTGTTGCCGATTCTGATGGCAATTTGTTGCGCATTGGACAAATCATCGCAAAGTAATCTCATATTCACTCGTTCGCCAGCATCGCACTTTGCTAAAAAATCAAACCCCTTTACTGGCGTTCTGTTTAGAGTATATTTGGCTGTTAGGCCGCTCTGGTGCTAGAGTTTGTATTGCTGAAAATCATTGAGCCCAATACGCGTGCACATTGATTTCACGTATGTTCCATTTCTGTTGCGCGAACTAACGGATAAAAAAACTGCTCCAACTAAAACCTGATTTGAATTTGATATTGATGGAGGCCGCATGAAGCAATTTTTACCGCGTCGTCACATGCTTGCGCTGGCAGGATTGAGCGGCGCAAATTTAATTATTCCGCAGCACGTTCTGGCAGCGCTGAATGCTTATGTCAAAACGCCACCGATGACGGACGGGCCGTTCTATCCCGCCGCAAAAGATTTGCCGCTGGATCAGGATAATGATCTCACCACTTTTGTCGGCAAGAGCGGCGTGGCGAGTGGGGTGCTGCTTGATTTTGCCGGGCGCGTGATGGATGACCAGGGGCGCGCAATGAAAAACGCATTGGTGGAAATTTGGCAGTGCAATGCGTTTGGTCGATACCATCACTTGAGTGACAATAATCGCGCGCCGCTTGATCCGTCGTTTCAAGGGTTTGGAAAAGTGGTCACCGATAACGACGGGCGCTATCGATTCCGCACCATTCGCCCCGTCGCCTATCCCGGCCGCGTGCCGCACATCCACGTCAAAGTAAAATCACGCAGCTTTGGAGAGCTGACCTCGCAGATTTTTATCGACGGGGAAAGCGGCAATGATCGCGATTTCGTGTTGCGTTCAATTCGCGACGAAGCCGCGCGAAAACGCGTCATGATGGCCTTAAGGCCCGCCGCGCCGGAAAGTGGCGTGAAATTGATAGCTGAATTTGATATTGTGGTCAATTAAACTTCGCATGCTGATTGTTTCTTAATCAGGATTTCTATAAATCGAGCGGACGTAATCATTGGTTGCGATGCACGCCAATTGATTTAAAATTTGGTTGTTTTTTCCAATTTCTGTTTTTAAGAATTAAATACAATGGCATTTAGAAATCAGGTTGTCGTGCGCAGCATGTTTGCCCGCCCGCGTTTACTCATGTCGGCCTTGGTCGGCGTTGCTGTGGTGATTTTTTTACCCGCCAATCTGGCCTCGCATGAAATTACCCGGCTCATTATCGGCTGGAACGCAGGCGCATGCCTTTATATCTTGCTTGCCGGGATCATGATGGCGCGATCAACAATGGATAAAATGCAACGTCGCGCGTGCGCTCAGGATGATGGTCAAACGGTGATTCTGGTTCTTGTTGTGTTTGCAGCCGTGGCCAGCTTGTCGGCCATCATTGCCGAATTATCCGTGGTGAAAGATATGAAGGGGACATTGCGCTACGCGCATGTGGCTCTGGCCGTGTTTACCATTGTCTCGTCCTGGCTATTTACGCACATGATGTTCGCGCTGCACTATGCGCACGATTATTATGTCGCCATCAAGGATAAACAAAAAGGCGGCTTAATATTTCCGGAGGAGGATCATCCCGAATATGGCGATTTTTTATATTTGGCGCTCATTATTGGTACATCCGGCCAAACGGCGGACGTCTCATTCTCTTCCAAGCCAATGCGTCGCATTGGCATGATTCACTGTGTACTTGCTTTTGCATTCAATACGACCTTGCTCGCGCTGACTATCAATATTGCCGCCAGTCTTTTTTGATCGCAGTGAATCCGCCGCAAATTATAGGCACCGTGTGTGAGAAATGGCCAATTCGATAACGCTGAACCAACTACTCCGTGCATGACGTGGTGTTGGTGTTGTTAAGCCTTGATGCTGTCTAGTCGCCGTTTCTGCCAACAATCGAATCGTGCGCCCGCATAAACAACCAGAACCGCTCGCGATGCTCCCCTGGACGGGAGCCTTCCCATGTAAGCTGCCACCCCTCCGCTTCCTTCACGCGCGGTGGATTGTCTACCGTACCTTGCCAAAGTAATGCGTCGCAGTCTTTACCCCGACTAATTTCCAGCCTCTGCGGCATGATGTCGGTGGTGTAGGCCAGCATGGCCCGCTCCGACTCTCCCAAGCCCTTACTCGCCAGACAATGGGAGTGGCCGCCGAGAACCTGGGACATGTCGGAAAAAGTTGATTGATAGCTTTTTGCTGCATCAATCCACGGCAGTAAAAGCGCGAAGGCAGTGCCCCATACGAGGATGATCCCGCTGGCAAAGCTTACCGTTGCGCGTGCTGCGATGCGGGGTAATTGACGTAGTACGCCGCACCAGCCTGCGAGCAATAGCAATGCTATTACCAGGCCTAAAGGGTCGATTGCAAATGGCAAATTGATCGGCAGATACTTCATCACAAATGATGGCAATAGTGGCTTGTTCGCCACAAAATAACAAAACCATATCACCCAGCATATTGCGGCCACTGCGCCAAAGGTAAAACGTGCAATCCAGTCCAGCCATAAACTAAGAGACGGCGGCAGTAGTTTTATTGCAGGCGCGCTCATGATGGCCGTTGGAATAAGCATCGGCAGAAGATAAACCACGCGTCCGGATGCCGATTCGGCAAATACTGTCACCAATATAGTCAAGACGGTGAGGCTTACTTGAAAGCCCGGATGGTTGAGCGCATTAAAACGCATCTTCCAAAGTGACCAAATCGCCAGCGGCAGCGCTGGGAAAGTGAACCAGGGAATAGTCTCGATTAAATGTCCGCTTTCATGCGATGCGCCCAGGCTACTCACCGACGAACCGAGGAAGCGACCCACGTTGTTAGTCCAGAACCAGTCAGTGAAGAGTTGTGGGCTGTGCAAATACAAAGCAGTGGGCCAGATCAACAGCCACGGCAGGCTTGCGGCGAATGCGCACAACATGGCTAGCGTGTACGCCCTAGTACGCCATGCGCGAAACAGTAGCGGCAACATCAGCGCAGAGAGAGCAAGCGCACCCGGGCCCAGTAACCCTTTTGCCATGAATGTCATGCCCAAACCGGTACCAAACAATATTCCGCCCTTATGCGGTCGCTCTTGAATCCACGCCCATCCACAGAAGGAGACAGCAACACCTGCGAGCAATGGCAGGTCGGGAATCATCATGCGTCCATGTTGCTGCAATCCGATTGAGGCCAACAACGCGAGAACGGCATACCGGCCTAGCCCGTTTCCCCACCAGCGTCGCGCAGCGCTGGCCGTAGCAACAAGAGCAATTAACATGAACAAGCCGATTGCAAGACGCGCGCCGTATTCAAGATCAAGCCATGGAGAAGCAAGTTTTGCAGTCAACGCTGCCACCCAAACAAACAGCGGTGGCTTCTCCATAAAAGGTTCCCCAGCCAGGGTCGGAACAATCCAGTCGCCCGTTTTTAGCAGGTTGTCGACCAGGCCGAACGTGTACGGTTCATCCGGCTTCCACGGGCCATAGGCTACAAGGCTGGGCAACATAAAAGCGATTGCCAAGATGACGACTAGCGCGAGGCTAGTCGAATTCGCTGAATGTGATCGATCCATTTTTATTGATGGCCCCGACGACAGACTCAAACGCGGGACGGTTCGCACCGGTAAAGATTTCTCGCCACCTATCATGCTGAACCGGCTGCGATTTTAGATAATTTATCGGTGTTATCGATGCTGCCAGCCGCTTTGTCAGCACTTTCTCGCGCGAAAAACACAAAATACAATGTGGGCAACACAATCAAAGTCAAAATTGTGGCGGACACCAATCCGCCTATCACAACCACCGCAAGCGGGCGTTGGGTTTCAGCGCCGATCGCTTTGGAAAGCGCCATCGGCAG
>JANXWW010000094.1 GCA_025350945.1 Burkholderiales bacterium | reverse complement strand
GATGATCGACAAAATCACCACGCGCTCGTGCAGCACCTTGTTGTGCTTTAAGTTGTGCAGCATCGCATTCGGCACGCCATCAGGATTGGTGGTCATGAAGATGCCGGTGCCCGGCACTTTATGCGGCGGGCTCATCGAGATGGAGTCGACAAATAGTTTCAGCGGCATCGCACTTTCATTGGTGACTTTGCGCACAATCTGGCGTCCGCGATACCACGTGCTCATGATCGTAAACATCACCGCGCCAATCAACAATGGGAACCAGCCGCCGTCGGCGATTTTCACCATGGTCGACGATAAAAACAACGCATCGTTAGCGAGAATGCCGCCGACCAGAACTGCGGCAATCCACTTGTTCCAACGCCAGATGCGCGTCATTACGACAAATAGCAGGAAAGTATCAACAGTCATTGTGAGCATGACCGCAATGCCATAGGCAGCACCCAGATTGCTGGAGTTTTTAAACAGCAGCACGAGCGCGATAATGCCCGCCAGCAGTCCCCAATTGATAAAGGGAATGTAAATGTGCGCGGCATCTTTCTCGGAAGTGTATTGGATCGCAAAGCGCGGCAAATAGCCTAACTGAATCGCCTGCTTGGTCAGCGTGAAGGCCCCCGAAATCACGGCCTGCGAAGCGATGATGGTGGCTGCTGTCGCCAGAATGGTCAGCGGAATAATCGTCCAGGCCGGGGCCATTTTAAAAAATGGGTCGCTTACCGCAGTCGCGTCGGCCAAGACTAGCGCACCCTGACCAAAATAATTGATTAACAAAGCAGGCCAAACCAGCACAAACCAGCCATAGCGAATCGCACGTTTGCCGAAATGCCCCATGTCTGCATAGAGCGCCTCTCCACCCGTCACGCACAACACAACTGAGCCTAAAGTAACCCATGCTGCCACGCCATGCTGAATAAAAAATTGCCAGCTATACCAGGGATTAATCGCGGCTAAAATGCCGGGATTTTTTGCGATCTGGATAACACCCAAAATAGTTAATACAACAAACCAAAGCACCATCGTGGGCCCGAAAAATTTTCCAATCGTGGCCGGTCCGTGGCGTTGAATGGCGAACAATGCGATCAGAATCCCAATGGTGATGGGCATGACATATTTTTCAAATGAAGGATCAAATACTTTGAGCCCTTCGATCGCCGATAACACCGACATCGCCGGCGTAATAATCGCGTCGCCGTAAAACATGGCCGCGCCGAAAATCCCCAGTGCAATCACCATCCAACGCGCACGCGATGATTGCCGAAAGCAGCGTTGCGCGAGCGCCGTCAGGGCCAAAATCCCGCCCTCACCTTTGTTGTCCGCACGCATCATGAACACGAGATATTTGACGGTGACAAGTGCGGTCATCGCCCAAAACATCACAGACAAAATCCCCATGACAGATGTTTGCGTAATCGGAATGCCGTGTGAAGGCGCAAACGATTCTTTCAACGCATAAAGCGGACTGGTACCGATGTCGCCGAAGACAATACCGATTGCGCCAACAGTGAGTGCGCCAAGTTTTTGGTCTGATTTTTCCATGGAGTTACTTTAGCTATGCGTGAACGTACTGAAGGTACGTATCAGCGTGAGCAGCAGGCCGAAAAGGGTGGATGAGGTTGAACCGAGCGGACAGTCGATTCTCAAGATTCGGGCAGCAGGAAGCCGGATCTGCAATGTGCACAGCGCTTGGATCGCCGTTGAAATGATGTTGATACAAATATTTATTCATTGTGTTGTGAGTAGTTTACGACCAACTGAGACTGAGCAACCGATTCCAAAACGCTGTTGGCCAAACAGAAACTATCGCGATGCAAACTATGGTGCGCTGCAACATGAATGTCAATACTGTTTGGTCAGTAAAGGTTTAATTTAGGTTAAAGCAATACAAAATTATTTATAAAACAATAAGTTAGGGTGTTGCATGGATACTCATAACACATCGTTACATCCACAAATAAGGTTGACAAACGGGCCTCCGAATGCCAATATTCGTGCCCTTGCTGTAGCGCAATGTTTTGAGCCGCGCAGCACGCAAGATTGGCCAATTAGCTCAGCCGGTTAGAGCGACGGAATCATAATCCGCAGGTCCCCTGTTCGAATCAGGGATTGGCCACCA